>NZ_VOYN01000025.1:0-48249 GCF_013420275.1 Acinetobacter sp. YH01020 | reverse complement strand
GGATAATCTTTTTCAGATTCAATCAATAATTGAACCGCTCTTTCTCTGATTTCAGGGGTATATTTTGGTTTTGTCATTGGAACATTCTCTCAAGAAAGTTGGTCTCCGACAAAACCGGTACGGTTCACCCTATGATATTTACTTTGAATGGGATGACCGTGCAATTTACTGTTCTGAAATTGTTTGGAAAGCTTATCAGCATGCTTTAGGAATCGAACTTTCTCCATTACAGCAACTTAAACAATTTGATTTAAAACAAAATGAAGTGCAGCGTCTAATGCGGCAGCGCTATGGTCAAAATATTCTGCTGAATGAGCAGGTGATTGCCCCTAAGGCCATTTATGATTCAAAACTTTTAAAAGAAATATTTAGAAATTAAGGCAATAAAAAAGCCCAAGTCGCAATGCTTGGGCTTTTTAATGAGTGGTTAAAACCAGCTCGAATATGGCGTCCCTACGGGGATTCGAACCCCGGTTACCGCCGTGAAAGGGCGATGTCCTAGGCCTCTAGACGATAGGGACAGTACAGAAAGCAAATTTTAAAACCGTTTATTTCAGTCTAAGTTTTTAGACTAAATAATGGCGTCCCTACGGGGATTCGAACCCCGGTTACCGCCGTGAAAGGGCGATGTCCTAGGCCTCTAGACGATAGGGACTTAATAAAATGTACTTCTGAAAATTGGCGTCCCTACGGGGATTCGAACCCCGGTTACCGCCGTGAAAGGGCGATGTCCTAGGCCTCTAGACGATAGGGACGTTTCAGAGGTGGGCGTATATTAGGGTGAAAATCGGGGGGTGTCAAACGCTTTTCTATAAATAAATTCAGTTTTTGTTGTTGAGTGCATAAAATTAAAACAATTTGCTAAAAATGTTTGAAAAATACATTATTTATGTCGGTTTTTTCAACACTTGTAAGATTGTAGCAATAACTTCTGGATGCGTTAAATATCCAGCAATATCGTGTGGGTGTTCAATCGATGTCTGAATTTGCTGGTTGATAATGGCGGGTTGAAAATCAAATGGTGCCTGACTCAGTGGAAAAGCGCTGAGAAAATCATCATGTGAATAAAAGTTTAACCAATCGCCTGAAATTGCATCAGGTCGCTGTAAAGGCTGAGGTAAGTGGGCTTGGATGACACGAAAAGCCAAAGGTGAGCCCAAGGTGATAAAGCGCTGTATGTTGAGTTCAGGATGTAACAGTAAAAAATGATACGCAATCACGCTACCTAGCGAATGTGCAATCAACAGGGTGGGTTTCGTTTGATGTAATTGCTCATGCAGACGAGTATGAACTGCCTGAATAAAGTGTGGATTGGATAAATAGAGATAAGTTTCGACCAAAAATTTATGCAAAAGTGTGGCATGTAATTTTGGGAAATAATTCATTAAAACTGCAAAATCGCGTAGGGCAAGATCTTTGCCAAGTGCAGTGATCGATTTGAATGATTGGCTTAATCCAATAGCATCATTGAGGGTGATGTCAGGTAGATTATTTTGTACAGCGTGATGCTCAAGTACTTTTGGTGATTTTTCTGGGAGTTCAGTACGATGGATAAACGGAAAATGTGGCCACGTTTGAGGCGTCAAGGTGCTGGCTTGAAGCATATTCTGCAAATGATAACGCGTGAGTAAGTCCCCATAAAAAGGCATGCGCATATGGTGCTGTATATACGATAAAAAAGTCTCTTGATGGCTTTGCTTTAAGCCTTGAGACAATAGTGCAAGCCAATGCTGTTCGAGCGAACGTGCAGTTTGTTGCTGTTGATTCATGCCATGGATAAAGATGATCTGCATATTGCACCTCATCGACGGACCAGTTTTTATTCTACTTTTATTAAAATATAGCCATAAAAAAAGAGCAACCGAAGTTACTCTTTTATCGTGTTTGGTGGTATGACAACGCAGATCAATCTTTGTTGTGATACAAGGTGTAGTAGCTGATATAACACGCCACAATGAAGATCATACAGCAGATAAAGCCAGTTAACATTTCTGGGTCAAATACCATACTAATACAGGTAATAAGACAGAATACAAAACCGAGTATCGGCACGATTGGGAAGAGTGGTGCAGCAAAAGCTAAATCTTTTGCAGTTTTGCCTTCTTTATACCACTGACGACGGAAGTTGAATTGACTTAAACAAATACTCATCCATACCACCACCATGGTAAATGCCGCAACACCTAACAAGTTTTTGAAGATGGTTTCTGGTGCAAATTGCTCAGAAAGTAAGCCTGGCATACCACCGATCATGGTCACAATCACCGCAACATAAGGAATACCACGTGAGTTCACTTTAGAGAACACCGCAGGTAATTGCTTACTATAGGACAATGACCACATCATTCGAGATGCAGCAAATAAACCAGAGTTAGCAGCAGAAAGTAGGGCTGTGATAATCACAAAGCGGATGATGTCTTCTGCATAAGGAATACCAATGTGCTGGAATACCGTTACGAAAGGTGAACTACTTACACCTTCGGCAGATAAGCCAGCTTCTTGATGGGGCAATAATGCAGTAATAACAACAATGGTACCCACAAAGAAAATCAATAAGCGGAAAATCGCCGTGTTAATGGCTTTAGGTACATTTTTCGCTGGATCTTTGGTTTCACCCGCAGCAACACCAATCAGTTCAGTACCTGAGAATGCAAAGTTCACAATCAACATTGTAGCGAAGATTGGGAACAAGCCTTCAGGGAACCAACCTTGTGCAGTGAGGTTGCTAAACAGCGGTGCAGCTTCATAGCCTCGATAGCCTAAAACACCAAAAATGGCCAATAGACCTAAAATAATAAAGGCTACAACGGTAATCACTTTGACTAAAGCTAGCCAAAATTCAGATTCAGCAAACCATTTGGTTGAAATCATATTCAAGCAGAATACAAAAGCACCAAAGATTAAGGTCCACATCCACATAGAGCTGTCTGGGAACCATTCCTGCATTAAAAGTGCAGCAGCGGTAAATTCAGTTCCTAGCGTTACTGACCATGTCAGCCAATACAGCCAAGTGATGGTATAACCCGTACCAGGTCCGATATAGCGTTTAGCATAAGCGCCAAATGAACCAGATTCTGGCATATGTACAGCGAGCTCGCCTAAGCAAAGCATCACCATATAGGCGATAATACCGCCTAAAAAATACGAAATAATGGCACCTACAGGCCCCGTTTGTGCAATGACTTCACCCGAACCAAGAAATAAACCAGTACCGATTGCGCCGCCAAGCGAAATCATCACCAGATGTCGAGTACTCATAGCGCGTTTTAACGGCGCAGAATTGCCCTGATGCGAAGCATCATTCGGAGAATGTGATGACTGCATAGAGAAAAAGGAGAATCAAATAATGAAGCGAGTAATTGTAGAGAAGAATGCAATGATGATGCAATCAATTAATATAAATTATAGATAAATAAACTTTAAGTTTGTCAGAACTGACAGAAGAATTGGCGTCCCTACGGGGATTCGAACCCCGGTTACCGCCGTGAAAGGGCGATGTCCTAGGCCTCTAGACGATAGGGACGTTTTGAGGTGGGTGTATAGTACATAGCCCATCTATATTTGTCAAAATAGAGTTTCATTGTTATATTCTAAATGTATATAAATGAAACAAAAAACAGAATTTTTTAATGAAAAATAATTTTAATGAGTTTATTTCTGGAATTTTATTTGAAATCAATCAATTTAATGTGGGCAAAGTCCATGAAAGATTCTATATAGTTTTATTGAATTATTTGCATTGGTTTGAAGTTTATCCAAATAATTTTTCTTCGTATATCAGTAAATCAGAGTTTGAAAGAATTATTGATGAACTTTTATTTAGGGATTTAGATGGGGAAAGTAGAATTACGTATAATCACCTCAAATCTTTAGATGATTCTCATTATTTTTTAGATATCCAGAGCTTTTTTAAATTATATTTAATCTTAAAGGTTCGAAGATATCAGTTGTCTAGTGATGATGTAGAACTTGAAAAATTAGAAAAAAAATTGGATGTAAGTTTTGAGCCAATGTTGTGGAGTAAAGACAAACAAGATTTATTGGTTATTAATCGTGATTTTCCTGAATTTAAAAAACAGATGAATTCAAGTCGGGTGCTTTTGCCACTTTCATTAATAGTTTTTAACTTTACTTTTGTTGAATTAATATCTAATACAAGTTTGAGAGTATCTATCCAAATATTTCTAGCAATAGTAGCTGCGTGTCTTTTAGCTAATGTTTCTAAAGGGGCAAAATCCGAAAAGGACTCATTAGAGTTGAAAGTATGGGATTATATCTTGGTGTTGAGCGAGGATAAAAACTCATTGACGAAAAGCAGTTGAACTATTTCTTTAAATTATAATTTGTACAGTGGTTTTTGTGGATTAAACTGCTCCCACAAATCATTTTTGAATTTATATGGAAACCCTAATTTTTCTCTCATAGGGAAGAGAAATAGTTTCATAAAAAAAGGTGGCTAATGAGCCACCTTAACTATTTTATTTATCGTGATATAACCAATAATAACCTGCATAACACGCCGCCATAAAGATCAGACAGCCAATAAAGCCTGAAAGCATTTCAGGATCTGCAGCCATACTTAAACCTGTTGCGGTACAGCAGACAAAGCCAAGAATTGGAACCAGCGGGAACCATGGTGTACGGAATTTAAGTTCTGACACGCTATGACCTTGTTTCAGCCATTGGCGACGGAAGTTAAATTGACTCCAGCAAATACTCATCCACACGATCACCATGGTGAAGGCAGCAACCCCCATCAAGTTCTTGAAGATGACATCTGCGCCAAATTGTTCTGACAATAGACCTGGTAAACCACCGATCATAGTGACCAATACAGCAATATAAGGCACACCAGTTTTGCTTAATTTGCCGAAAGCACGTGGTAATTGTTTTTGTGCGGACAGCGCCCACATCATACGTGATGCAGCATATAAACCAGAGTTAGCTGTAGACAGTAAAGCCGTAATAATGACGAAACGAATTAAGTCTTCTGCATAGGGAATGCCCATCAGGTTAAATACGGAAACGAATGGGCTACTACTTAAGCCGCCATGTCCACCAACATTTAAACCTGCATCGGTATAGGTCAACAGGGAACTGATGACGATAATAGTGCCGACAAAGAAAATGATTAAGCGCCATACCGCAGCATGAATGGCTTTAGGCACATTCTTTTCAGGGTTTTCAGTTTCACCTGCAGCGATACCAATCATCTCCGTACCATTAAAGGCAAAGTTCACGATCAATAGCGTTGCAAACAGTGGGAACAAACCATTTGGCAGCCAACCATGTTCAGTCAGATTCTGGAACATTGGAGCTGATTCATAGCCTTGGAAAGGCACGAAACCAAAGATGCAGGCAAAACCAAGGATGATGAAAATCAACACTGTTGCAACTTTCACCATTGATAACCAAAATTCTGACTCTGCGAATGCGCGTGTAGAACTTAGATTAGAAATCAGTACACCAGCAGCAAAGATCAGTGTCCATAACCAAATAGAGGTTTGTGGAAACCATTCCTGCATCAAAATAGCCGCCGCAGTAAATTCTGTACCTAAGGTGGCAGACCAGCCCAACCAGTACATCCAAGACACCATATAACCGGTACCCGGGCCAATATAATTTGTTGCAAAAGCACCAAAAGAGCCAGAAACAGGTAAATGTACGGCAAGTTCACCCAAACAGAGCATGACCATGTAGGCAATTAGACCGCCAATAATATAGGCAAGTACAGCGCCCAAAGGCCCAGCTTGTGAAATAACTTCACCTGAACCCATAAACAAACCAGTACCAATTGCACCACCAAGTGAGAGCATCACAAGGTGTCGAGTCGTCATCGCACGTTTAAGCGATGGACTTTTACCTTCAGCAGACGAGTGTTGCGAAGGTTCAGAGGGAGAATGCATAGTGAAAAGAAAATTGAACGAAAGGTATATTTTATGATTGAATGCAGTGAAATTATTGATAAATCGAATTTTTCTTATAATGTGATAATACTGATCTAAAATTTAAATCTTTAGCACTGACCATTGGATTAATGGTCAGGAGTTTGATACTCAGCTTCAGAAGTTGCAGGTACTTGAGTTTGTTCTGCTACAGGGGCTTTGTTGTCATCACGACTCACAATATACAGATAGAGTGCAGATGGAAATAAGATGGCTAAAACCAAGAGCAACTTTTTAAACATAGGGTGTTCTTACATCAAAATAGATCAAGCTGAAGTATAAACAAAACCAGTCAGGCTGTAATTAATTAAAGTTTACGGTTTTTCTGTTCTAGATTGGACAGGATGACTTGGTAAATGTCGGGGTAGTGTTGTTTAAAGTTCCGTTGTTGCATGATCGTGATGGTTGAAGCATTTGGCTCAACACCCAGTTTTAAAATTTTTTGGGTTAAAGCGAGTTGTGGGGAGCGACCATCAAAATGTGTATTCAGTAAGTTACCATCGGTATATTTTACTGTGAGTCTAATATTAAGTAGATAATCAAAAACATTAGGCAAACCAAAACCGGCAGCTTTGTAGAGTAAATTATATGTTTCTGCACGATAGCCACGGCCGTATGTTTGATGTGCTTTTAATAATCCTAATGCATTATAAAATTCTAATTTGGCAATAATTTCTTGTTCATTAATAGAACCATCGCCATTTTTTAAAATCCTATTGATGGTGTTAAAAGTCACATCGTTTGAGCTGGGTTTGCAATCAGCAGCAATCAGTCGCTTGATATCTTGAAGTGGAAGTATAAGATGTGTGATGTGTGCTGAAAAAACAGGAGGTTTTAACTTGGTAAACTAAACACACTCATCAGGAGTTTACCATGAGCAAGAAACACAAGACTTACACCACAGAATTTAAAGCTGAAGCCATCAAATTAATTGAAGCCAATCAAGGCAATGTCTCGGAAACAGCTAGACAACTTAGCATTTCAATGCAAACTCTTTCAAATTGGAATACCAAAGCAAAGGCTGGAACTTTAGCAGGTACAAAACAGTATTCACCTGATCTAAACGCTCTACTCGAAGAAAATAAAAAACTCAAACAACAGCTCAAAATAGCTGAAATGGAACGTGAATTTTTAAAAAAGGCAGCAGCGTACTTTGCCAAAGAAAGTCAGTAAGGTACGCCTATATGAAACAAAAAAGATATTCTTTTCCAATTACCTTAATGGCTCGATTACTTCATGTTTCAGTTTCATGTTTTTATGATTGGCTCAAGAGAGGCGTGAGCAAAAGAACGATTCAACGAAATCAACAGACGATATTGGTGAAAATAGCCCATGAGGAGACAAGGCAGAGCTATGGTTATATTCGATTAACCAAATACTTACAAGCTCAGGGTATAAAAATGAGTATGTACGCTGTACGTCAGCTAAAAGCGCTGAACCACCTGTATTGTAAGCGACACAAGCGTTTTAAAAGGACTACGAATAGTGACCATAATCGAGCGATCTATGAAAACCTGCTGGAGCAACAATTCTCAATGACTAGACCAAATCAAGCATGGTCAAGTGATATTACGTACATATGGACTGTTGAAGGATGGCTGTATTTAGCAGCGGTAAAAGACCTTTACACGAAGCAAGTGGTTGGCTATAGCTTAAATGAGCGCATGACAACACAGCTTGTTTGTAATGCGCTAAATATGGCTATTCACAATCAAAAACCAACCAAAGAACTGATTGTGCATTCAGACAGAGGAAGTCAATATTGCAGCCATGAATATCGAAATATACTTGAGCAATATGGTTTTCAAGGTTCAATGAGCAAGCGCGGAGACTGTTACGATAATGCACCGATTGAAAGCTTTTGGGGAATACTGAAAAATGAGTTAGTGCATCATTACAACTATCAAACCAGAAAAGAAGCCAAAGCAGATATTATAAAATACATTGAGTTATTTTATAATCATCGAAGAATTCAAAAGGGTTTGGGTTTTAAGACACCAAATCAAATGGCCGAAGACTTTTATAAGTTGGCTGCCTAGAATCTCCCAAGGGAAAGTCTCCTGATAATTCAGCGTATATCAGTGTCCGAAGGTGTGTAAAAAAGGGTAGTCCCTAAGTTGATATTATTACGCTCGCTTTTGACTTTACTGCGATCTTCTAAACCACTCATTACTGGAACGATGGATTCACGTTTAGAGGCATAACTATTGATGCCCCATTGTTCAGAGAGTTTGCTGTATAGATTCAGGCTTAGGCCGTGTTTTTTATATTCTTTATTATTTGATGATGTTGGATCTTCAAACTCTGCAGCTTCTTCTTCATCGGTAAAATGATAACGTGACCAATCACTTTCCGTGTAGTCGTAAGTAACGGAGCCGTGGATTTTGCCAATTTCAGTATTTGGTGCACAAGTTTCAGCATTAACTACACCACCTGTAAATTCGCCGTATGCTGCAGAAACATTACTATCGATCAATTCTAATTTACAAATTAAATCGGTATTTAGGGCAATCCCTTGTGAGCCACCATCAAGCTTGCCTGAATAGGAGTTGCCGCTTGCCAGAGGGTCAAGGTTATTGGTGGTATTGACGCCGTTAATTACAAATTTATTTCGGTAAGATTGCGCGCCATTAATAGAAATCTCGGATGGTCGTAGCTCAGCCTGTGAATCTGCAGAACGTTGTTCACGGCTAAACTGCACATTTGGATTAACTTTTAAAAAGTCTGTGATATTTTTTGAGCTATTCGGCGTTTTTTCTAAATCTTCTTTGGTGTAGACGGTTTTACCTACTTCTTGCTTGGCTTTGACTTCAACCTCAATAGGTGTCATCGACACCGTATTGGTTTTGATTTCTTCGGAGATCTTGCTTTCATTTGCATACGTTTGAGATGCTAAAGCAGTCAAAATTGCGATATTAAGGGGAGAATAGGCAAAGCGCATGGCTGTCAACAATTATGCAGATAAAAACGATAGCGATTATCATTAACTTTACAAGAATAATCAATAGAAATGAGAATTATTTGCAATAAGTGATTTTTTAATACACAACAAATTCAATGAAAATTTTGAATAATCAGGAGAGATGGTGATGTGTATTCAATAGACTTGAATATTCAGCTTGGAGAAAGTCTGAATAAGAATTGGCGTCCCTACGGGGATTCGAACCCCGGTTACCGCCGTGAAAGGGCGATGTCCTAGGCCTCTAGACGATAGGGACGTTTAGAAGATGGCGGTATCTTATTGATCCGCCATCATAGTGTCAAGTAGGTGAGGGCCGAGTTTGTTCAAAATATAGCAGAACAGTTCAGCGGTCTTCTGAGTATCGTAAAGTGCAGAGTGTGCTTCTTTACCATCAAACTCAATACCTGCTTGAATACATGATTTTGCCAGCACAGTTTGTCCAAACATTACAGCGCTCAAAGTCACTGTATCGAATACGGAAAAACTATGGAAAGGATTTTGATTTTTTGTCCCTGTACGTGCAATAGCTGCCTGTACAAACCCTAAATCAAAATGGGCATTGTGACCAACTAAAACAGCATGAGTGCAGTTTTGTTGACGACGTACTTCATTCACTGACTTAAAAATACGTTTTAATGCTGATTTTTCATCTTCAGCCATGGCCATACGCATCGGATTAAATGGATCTACACCAATAAAATCCAGTGAACGACGGTCAAGGTTGGCACCTTCAAATGGATTGATATGTGCATGGTGGGCTTCACCCGGTACAAAATTACCTTCTGCATCATACACAATAGGAATAGCTGCAATTTCCAGTAAGGCATCGGTCTGTGAATTAAAACCTGCTGTTTCGACATCGACAACAACAGGTAGGAATCCACGGAAACGTTGACCAATGACTGGTCGAGTTTCATCTGTCACACTTTTCTCCATTGGATGGTCTTACCCGCATACAACGGAATAATTTTTTCGCCATCCAAATAGTCTAAACTTTCAGGGATCACTTGATCTTCTTTTACCAAAGTAATGGTATTGGTATTTCGAGGGAGTCCGTAGAAGTCTGCACCAAAGTGGCTTGCAAAACCTTCTAAACGGTCGATTTTACCGACTTGATCAAATGCTTGAGCGTATAGCTCAATTGCTGTTGGTGCACTATAACATCCTGCACAGCCACATGCATTTTCTTTAGCATTTTTTGAGTGCGGCGCACTGTCTGTACCTAAGAAAAATTTAGGGTTCGCACTGGTCGCGACTTCAAGCAAAGTTTGCTGATGGGTTTGACGTTTTAATATCGGTAGGCAATAGAAATGCGGTTTAATGCCACCCACCAACATATCATTACGGTTAAACAATAAATGTTGCGGTGTGATTGTCGCAGCGACATTACGGTCTTGTTCTAATACAAAATGCGCAGCTTCACTTGTGGTGATGTGTTCTAGCACCAATTTTAATTTAGGGAACTGTTTTAACAGTGGAGAAAGTACTTCATCAAGGAAACGTTTTTCACGGTCAAAAATATCGACATGGTTATGCGTCACTTCACCATGTAAGAGTAATGGCACTTGGTGTTCTTCGAGTTGCTCAATCACACCATATACTTTACTAATATCGCTGACACCACTGTCCGAGTTCGTGGTTGCACCTGCTGGATAGAGCTTAATGGCATTAACATGCTCAGATTCTTTAATTTTTTTAACTTCACTTGCAGGTGTGTTGTCTGTGAAATAGAGCACCATGCGCGGGTCAAAGTGAACGCCTTCAGGAACATGTGCCATGATACGTTCACGGTATGCATTTGCTTCTTCAACGGTTTTTACCGGTGGTACGGTGTTTGGCATACAAATCGCGCGAGAGAATTGTTGTGCTAAATCAGGAACTGTACGCTTTAGGGCTAGACCGTCACGTAAATGTGCATGCCAATCATCTGGCTGAAGAAGAGTAATCGTATTCACAGCGATTCCAAGCTTGGAAATAAAACAAATGATAATGCAAATAATGTGAAAATGGTAACGAGATTTCTGTACAAATGACTGAACAGATATAAATAAAGAATAAAACTGTGGTATTTTTAAATGACTAAAAGAATTAGATAAATGCTTGGAAATGGAATACAAGTATAACCTTGCAAAGTTGCAATACGATAAAGAAAAAATAGAGGAACTGATTACACGGCAAACTCGTCGTGTAGGGGAAATGTTTCCTAAAAAACTGGAAACCCAATTTTGGACTTTAAACCTCGATCGTGCGCAAACCAACATACGTCATTTTTTCTGGATGGGGGTGTTGATCTACTTTGTGCTCACCATGCTGATCATTCCCGGAGATTATTGGATAATTAATCAGCAGCATTTTGTGCATGATTTTATTCATTGTTTGCTTGGACAGCTCAATGGTGCGCTGTGTCTTCTGACTTTATATGCCTTTGCTCGTTACGACCGTCTGAAGCCTTATTTTTCACATGCCAGTATGTTTGTAGTGTTTTGGGCTGTTATTTCAATGTCTTGGCTCACCATGACCGTGTATACCGAAGCACTTAAACATCAGGCCATGATGATCCTTTGTATGATTTACATCTTGAGCTATATTTTGACGGGGGTTAAACCAGTCCAAATGTTGATGTCTGGATTGTTGGCTGCTGTGGTCACCATGTTGATGCTTTTTTCATTAGAAGTGAAATTTGATATGATGGTGTTGGGGCGTGTACTGATTGGAAGCTGTGTATTGGGTTTTGCAATCAGTAAGATGCTCTGTGCGCGTGAAAGGATGATTTTTTTGAATATGCTGCGCGCGGATATTAGTGAAAAAATCCATCGTATTCATACCACAGAGCTTTTACATTTAAGTCAGCATGATGAATTAACTAAGATTTCCAACCGACGTACTTTTGATGAAATGCTCGATACCTTTTATGAGCAATCTCGACGTAATAACACCTCGCTTGCTGTGCTATTTATCGATGTTGATCATTTTAAAAACTATAACGATTTCTACGGTCATCAAAAAGGCGATGATGTAATTTCAACCATTGCCAAAACCATTAAAAATGCCATTCGACATATGGATTTTGTAGCGCGATATGGTGGTGAAGAATTTGTGGTTTTATTGCCTGAAACCGATGCGCATGGTGCTTATGCGGTAGCGTCAAATATTTATAAAGCAATCGATCGTTTAGAAATTCCACATGCCAAATCACAGGTTTCAAATCACGTCACTATTAGTTTGGGTATTACGGTATATCGTGCTGAAAATATGACGAAGGATGAACTGTTAAATATTGCCGATCAGGCGTTGTATCGTGCGAAACAATTAGGCCGGAATCAAATTTACTATCAGTCGATTCGTTCAGCACATGTGGCTTAATGTTTAATAAAATTGAGAACTTCTCTGAAATCGGCAATAAAAAACCGCGCAAAATGCGCGGTTTTTTATGACTCAACAAATCTTATTTGTTTTTGTCTTTTAATTGAGGCACTGCAGAACCTGTACCTACTGCAAGTAAGCCAGAGTTTGTGTAGATACCTAATTTAGCGCGAGTATCTGTGATATCCAAGTTACGCATAGTCAATTGACCGATACGGTCAGCAGGACTAAACATAGAGTCACCTTTCTCCATAGTTAAACGTTCAGCTTCATAAGTGAGGTTAGGAGATTCAGTGTTTAGAATAGTGTAGTCATTACCACGACGAAGTTCTAAAGTCACAGTACCAGTGATTGCTTTAGCAACCCAACGCTGCGCAGTTTCACGAAGCATTAATGATTGAGAATCGAACCAACGACCTTGGTAAAGAAGACGACCTAAACGCAGACCGTTAATACGGTATTGTTCGATGGTGTCTTCGTTATGAATACCAGTCACTAAACGTTCATAAGCAATATGAAGAAGTGCCATACCTGGAGCTTCGTAGATACCACGAGATTTTGCTTCAATGATACGGTTTTCGATTTGGTCAGACATACCTAGACCATGACGACCACCGATACGGTTAGCTTCAAGAATGAACTCAACTGGGTTTTCGATGCGTTTGCCATTTAATGCAACAGGGAAGCCTTCTTCGAAAGTTACAGAAACTTCTTCAGCTTTTACTTCTACGTCATCTTTCCAGAACGCAACGCCCATGATTGGGTCTACGATTTTGATACCCGCATTAAGGTATTCAAGATCTTTTGCTTCGTGAGTCGCACCTAACATGTTTGAGTCAGTTGAGTACGCTTTCTCTTTTGACATTTTGTAGTCAAAACCATTGTCGATCAGGAACTGTGACATTTCTGCACGGCCGCCTAGCTCGTCAATGAAAGTTTGGTCTAACCAAGGTTTGTAAATTTTTAGCGATGGGTTAGTCAACAGACCATAACGATAGAAACGTTCAATGTCGTTACCTTTATAAGTCGAACCGTCACCCCAGATGTTTACGTCATCTTCTTTCATTGCGGTTACAAGCATCGTACCTGTAACTGCACGACCAAGAGGAGTCGTGTTGAAATAAGGCATACCACCAGTTGAAATGTGGAAAGCGCCACATTGAATAGCCGCAATACCTTCTAAAGCAAGTTGTAAACGACAATCAACTAAGCGAGCTTTAACTGCGCCATACGCTTCCGCTTTTTTTGGAATCGCATCGTAGTCGTCTTCATCAGGTTGACCTAAGTTTGCTGTGTAAGCATAAGGTTCTGCACCTTTTTGTTTCATCCACAAAAGCGCAGCTGAAGTATCTAGACCACCAGAGAAGGCAATACCAACTTTTTTGCCAACTGGGACATTCTGCAAGATAGTTGCATTATCAGTCATTGTTAATCCTAACGATATAAATATAGGCACCGAGAATGGGTGGCCTGAAAGAATACATATATGTGCGCGATTGTAGCACTTTTCTGCAGGGTTTTTCTAAAAAATCATGAGATACAAGCGATGAGGTGGAAAAAAATGATCGTTGAAATCTATTGTTGAATACTTTATCTAGTTTTTGCAGGCGGAAAATGCATTTTCTGAAAGAAATAGGATGCAAATATAAAGAAATCTATTTGATTTAAATAAATGGTCATACCAATATGGTGTTGATTTGGTTTTTATACTTCCCATTGAAATGAGACTGAGGTCAAACAAAGCTTGGTTATTAGACTAAAGTATATTTTATAAAATCTATTCATAAATAATAAATATAAAACAGATGTTTAAAAGTTGATATGTAAGTTTTTAAAAGGGAAAATAATGTTTTTGTATTATTTATTGGTCATACCAAAAACAAGAAAAGCTTGAATGATTGAGTTGAATTAATTAAAAATTGCGGAGTATTTCAGCAACAGTATGAGTATTTATGTCTTTGATTTTTATATTGGTCATACCAGTGTATAAAGACCACATGCTGATATTGCTCAATAATTAAATCTTAGTAAGCATTTCAAGGAGATGACAATGCTTCAATGGCAGCAAATATATGACCCAATGGGGAATATATGGATATCAAGTTTAATTGCGCTCATTCCGATTATCTTTTTTTTCTTGGCGCTTGCTGTATTTCGTTTAAAAGGCAGTGTGGCAGGTACGATCACCGTTGTACTGGCACTTTTGGTGTCTTTATTTGCCTATGACATGCCTGCGCTCATGGCATTGGCTTCGATGGTCTACGGTTTCTTCTACGGTTTATGGCCGATTGCATGGATCATTATTGGTGCGGTGTTCCTGTATAAAATTTCTGTCAAAACAGGGCAGTTTGACATTATCCGTTCTTCGATTCTTTCCATTACTGAAGATCAACGATTACAGATGCTGTTAGTTGGCTTTGCTTTCGGTACTTTCCTAGAAGGTGCGGCGGGCTTTGGTGCCCCTGTGGCGATTACTGCAGCACTATTGGTAGGTTTAGGCTTTAAGCCTTTATATGCGGCAGGTCTTTGTCTGATCGTAAATACAGCGCCAGTAGCTTTCGGTGCGATGGGTATTCCAATTATCGTTGCTGGACAAGTGTCTGGTGTTGATACGATGGAAATCAGTCAGATGGTTGGTCGACAGCTGCCATTTATGGTGCCGATTGTACTGTTTTGGATTATGGCGATTATGGATGGCTGGCGCGGTGTGAAGGAAACTTGGCCTGCGGTTGTGGTTGGGGCGAGTAGCTTTGCGATTGCACAGTACCTAACCTCGAACTTTGTCGGTCCTGAATTACCAGATATTACCGCGGCGATTGCCTCTTTAGTGTCATTAACGATTTTATTTAAATATTGGCAGCCTAAACATATTTTCCGCTTTGCAGATCAAGATGCGACGATGAGTGAAGATGTTGCTGCACAAAAACAGCAAAAATATAGCTTGGGTCAAATTGCAAAAGCGTGGTCGCCATTTGCGATCTTAACGGTGATGGTCACGATCTGGAGTATTAAACCGTTTAAAGATTTATTTACTAAAGACGGTGCCTTACATGATTTAGTTATTTCGATCAAAGTGCCATTTTTACATCAATTGGTTCAAAAGATGCCGCCAGTCGTACCTGAAATGAAGGACTACGATGCTATCTATAAATTTGATTGGTTTTCGGCAACAGGTACAGCAATTGTTATCGCTGCGATCATTACCATTATTTTCTTAAAAATGAAGCCGAAAGACGCGATTGTGACCTTTGGTGAAACCATTAATGAATTAAAAATTCCAATTTATTCAATTGGGATGGTCTTGGCTTTTGCATTTATCGCCAATTATTCAGGGATGTCAGCAACATTGGCATTAGCACTTGCACATACAGGTCAAGCCTTTACCTTCTTCTCACCATTTTTAGGATGGCTTGGTGTCTTCCTTACGGGTTCAGATACGTCAGCCAATGCGCTATTTGCTGCATTACAGGCAACCACTGCACAGCAAATCGGTGTACCAGAAGTATTACTCGTTGCTGCCAATACCAGTGGTGGTGTGACAGGAAAAATGATTTCACCCCAGTCCATTGCAATTGCATGTGCGGCAGTTGGCTTGGTAGGTAAAGAGTCTGATTTATTCCGTTTTACCGTAAAACACAGTATAACGTTCACAATCATGATGGGGATTTTAATCACCCTACAAGCTTATGTGTTCCCTTGGATGATTCCATAACACGCATTGTGTAACAACGTTAAGGAAAGCAGATGAAAGTCTCTGATAAAACTGTTCAAAGTCTTCGCGTATTGATTGAACAAAGCAATATGCAAGTTGGAGATCGTCTGCCTGCAGAACGGAAACTGTGTGAACAACTTGGCGTCTCACGCACTTCTTTACGCGAAGCGATTTCTCAATTGACCAGCATGGGCGTGTTGGTCAGTAAAGTCGGTGCGGGGACGTTTTTAAAGCAATTACCAGCGACTTGGTCGAGTTATCAAATTGTGCAGCCCATCAGCAGTTTGATTAGTGAAGACCCTGCCTACCGGTTTGATGTGCAAGAGGCGCGCATTATTTTGGAAGGTGGTACTGCATGGTATGCGGCACAACGTGCTACAGCAGAGGACTTGGCACATATCCGACATTATTATGATCAGATCAATCATTTTCAGGCTTTAGGCAATGACGATGAAGCAGCGCGTGCAGATGCCAAATTTCATTTGGCGATTGCTGAAGCATCACATAATTTAGTGTTGATTCAGATGATGCGTGGTCTATTTGATCTGTTGCAATTTAATGTCGTTTTAGGTCGTCGAAAAGTTTATAGCGAAGCACACCGATTTGATCAATTGCATGATCAGCATTTTCAAGTCATGAATGCAATTGAACGTCGTGATCCTGAAGCTGCACGTAGAGCAGTCTGTGGACACATTGAGTTTGTAGTACAACAGGTGCGTATGATTGATGAAGAAGAAGCTCGTCGTCAGCGTGCCAGTCGATTAAACAGGATATAAGCATGATTATTTCTTCTGCCAATGACTACCGTGAAGCGGCACGACGTCGTTTACCGCCATTTTTATTCCATTACATCGATGGTGGTGCGTATGCAGAATATACCCTGAAGCGTAATGTAGAAGATCTATCAAAAATTGCTTTGCGCCAGCGTGTACTGAACGACATGTCACAGTTAAGTTTAGAGACCAAACTGTTTGATGAGACTTTGTCGATGCCAGTTGCATTATCGCCTGTGGGTTTAACAGGCATGTATGCACGCCGCGGCGAAGTTCAAGCTGCGGTCGCTGCAGATAAAAAGGGTATTCCATTTACACTGTCTACCGTTTCAGTATGTCCAATTGAAGAAGTGGCACCTGCGATTCAACGTCCAATGTGGTTCCAGCTCTATGTACTACGTGACCGTGGTTTCATGAAAAATGCTTTGGAGCGTGCTAAAGCGGCAGGCTGTTCAACCTTGGTGTTTACTGTGGATATGCCTGTTCCGGGCGCGCGTTACCGTGATGCCCACTCGGGTATGAGTGGCCCAAATGCAGCAATGCGCCGTTATATGCAGTCATGTTTCCACCCACATTGGGCGTGGAATGTCGGCATGATGGGACGTCCGCATGACTTGGGCAATATTTCCAAATACTTAGGTAAGCCTACAGGTCTAGAAGATTATATTGGTTGGTTAGGTTCTAACTTCGATCCGTCTATTTCGTGGAAAGACCTTGAGTGGATTCGTGAGTTTTGGGATGGGCCAATGGTCATTAAAGGAATTCTGGACCCTGAAGACGCCAAAGATGCAGTGCGTTTCGGTGCAGATGGGATTGTGGTTTCAAACCATGGTGGTCGTCAGTTGGATGGTGTTTTATCTTCTGCACGTGCGCTTCCACCAATTGCAGATGCAGTCAAGGGTGATATTAAAATCCTCGCAGATTCAGGTGTTCGTAATGGTCTAGATGTTGTGCGTATGCTGGCATTGGGTGCGGACACGTGTATGCTCGGTCGTGCCTTTGTTTATGCACTCGGTGCAGCAGGCGGTGAAGGTGTTTCAAATCTTTTAGAATTGATTGATAAAGAAATGCGTGTGGCAATGACTTTAACAGGTGCAAAAACCATTGCTGATATTACATCTGACTGTTTAGTGAAGTTAGAACGAGAGTTGGCTGAGTAAGTTTTTAATAATTTCTATTGTATGAAAATGGATAGTGTGAAGTTGTTTTAATTCACAATGTAAATCTCCCCTAACCCCTCTTTATAAAAGAGGGGAATGTTGCAAATTAATTGATTGTAAAATTTGCAATACTCTCCCTTTGTAAACGGAGGGGCTTGTTTTTACTTGAATTGATCTAGGTAAAAGAAAAGTCCCCCTTTGGAAAAGGGGGATATAGGGGGATATAGGGGGATTTCAAATATGGAATTTATCTTTGCACTTTGAATTCGAATATAAGAAGTTAAATGAATAAATAAACATTATTCCTTAATTAAAATTTGGAATAGGAAAACTCCTTATGCAAACTCAATTATCTCCACCGCAAACTATTCAAAAGCTCATAACTATTGTTGGTAAACAACACGTTTTAACTGACGATAAAGATACACGTTTATACCGCCAAGGTCGTCGTTACGGTGCAGGGAAAGTACTGGCTGTTGTTGCACCGGGCTCATTACTTGAGCAATGGCACGTACTGCAAGCAGCTGTGGATGCAAATTGTATTGTGATTATGCAAGCAGCCAATACAGGTTTGACCGGTGGTTCAACGCCTTTTGGCGATGACTATGACCGTCCTGTGGTTCTGATCAGCACGCGTCGTTTGGTTGGCATTCAGGTGATTAATAATGGTCAACAAGTCATTTGTCTACCGGGTGCGACATTAGACAAGCTTGAAAAAGATTTGGCGCAATTCAATCGTGAACCTCATTCGGTGATTGGTTCTTCTTGTATTGGGGCATCGGTTTTGGGTGGCGTCTGTAATAACTCAGGTGGTGCTTTGGTGCGCCGCGGTCCTGCCTATACAGAGCTTGCACTGTATGCACGAGTGAATGAGTCAGGTGACTTAGAGTTGGTCAATCATTTAGGTGTCAATCTTGGCAATACGCCTGAAGAAATCCTCACAGCGTTGGAAAATAAAAATTATCAAATCAATGACATTGTGAATAATTCAAGTTGCTGTGCCTCTGATCAGCGCTATTCACATGACGTTAAACAAGTTGATGAAAATACGCCTGCACGTTTCAATGCTGATCCAAGCCGCTTATTTGAAGCATCGGGTTCAGCGGGTAAAGTGTGTGTCTTTGCCGTACGTTTAGATACCTTTGAAAAGATTCCAAGTCAGGTGTTTTATGTAGGAACCAATTCACATGATGATTTGACGGAAATTCGCCGTTTTTTACTAAAAGATTTGCCGCGCTTGCCGATTGCAGGTGAGTACATTCATCGCGTGGCATATGACATTGGGGCTGAGTACGGCAAAGATTCTTTTGTATTTATTGAAAAATTTGGCACGGCAAAAGTTCCAGCTGCTTTTGCCATGAAAGATAAAGTCGATGGCTATTTAGAAAAACTGGGCTTGCGAGGTTTGTCGGATAAAGTCTTGCAGCTGGTGACTAAATTTTTGCCGAATCATTTGCCAAAACGTATGAATGAATTTCGTGATTTATATGAACATCATTTGATGATTCGTATTGAAAATCAGGATGTTGATCAAGTTGATGCGTATTTGAAAACGTATTTTTTAGATAAAACCTCAGGTCATTATTTTAAATGTACGGATGAAGAAGGTCGTAAGGCATTTTTACATCGCTTTGCGGTGGCAGGTGCTGCCATTCGTTATCGTGATACGCATCGTTCAGAAGTGGAAGACATTGTTGCATTGGATATTGCATTACGTCGCAATGATCGAGAATGGGTCGAAACTTTACCGAAAGCCATGGATGAGCAAATTATCCATAAACTTTATTATGGACATTTTCTCTGTCATGTTTTTCATCAAGATTATATTGTGAAAAAAGGTGTAGATCCTTTGGCAATGGAACATGCAATGTGGCATTTACTCGATGACCGTGGCGCTGAATATCCTGCAGAACACAATGTTGGGCATTTGTATGTGGCGAAGCCTGCATTAAAAAATCATTATCAAAAGCTGGATCCGACTAATAGCTTTAATGTCGGGATTGGACAAACCAGCAAGCTGAAACATTGGAAATAATGCTTTTAAAAACAACATGCCGTGATGTGAAACTTCACGGCTTTTTTTATGGTTCGAGGATTTATATATCAGGAGGTATTGACCATAAATGCGAAGAATATTTTTTAAATTGTCATCCCAAAATATAAAAAAACCGCTAAAGTGTTATGCAACAAGTTGCAAAGCCAAAATAAGGATTCAGCATGACAACGACTAGCTATGCAAATATTTTAAAGCCTTTACATTTGGGTTTTACCACGATTAAAAACCGTGTCGTGATGGGGTCCATGCATAGTGGGCTGGAAGATCGTTTTTATAATTATCCTAAGCTTGCGGCTTATTTTGGTGAGCGTGCGAAAGGTGGTGTCGGCCTGATTATTACAGGCGGTATTTCGCCAAACCGTCAAGGTTGGCTGTTACCTGCTGGCGGTACCATGAATACTTTAGGTGATATTGCTCCGCATCGCTTGGTGACCCATGCAGTACATAAACATGGTGCCAAAATTTTAATGCAAATCTTGCATGCTGGGCGTTATGGCTATCAGCCTTTTGCAGTGTCAGCGAGTCCGATAAAATCTCCGATTTCACCTTTTAAACCGCGTCAATTGAGTGATAAACAGATTTTAGACACGATAGACGACTATGTACGCTGCGCAAGCTTAGCTCAAAAAGCGGGCTATGACGGTGTTGAAATCATGGGTTCAGAAGGCTATTTGCTGAATCAATTTTTAAGTCGTCATGTCAACCAACGGACTGACCGTTGGGGCGGCGAGATTGAAAATCGTATGCGTCTTGCGGTTGATATTGTGAAATCGATACGTGCTGAAGTGGGTGAGAAATTTATTATCTGCTTCCGTTTGTCATTACTCGATTTGGTCCATGATGGGAACACCATGGCTGAAGTCATTACTGTTGCCAAAGCTTTGGAAGCAGCAGGTGTGACGTTGTTGAACACGGGGATTGGCTGGCATGAAGCACGTATTCCGACAATTGTAACTTCAGTTCCGCGTGCGGCATTTGTGGATTATACCGCTGAAGTCAAAAAACATGTTGCGATACCTGTCATTGCGTCAAACCGTATCAATATGCCAGATACAGCTGAAGAAATTTTGGCTTCAGGCAAGGCAGATATGGTGCAAATGGCACGTCCATTCTTGGCAGATCCATTTTGGGTGAATAAAACTGCGACCAATCGTGTCGATGAAATTAATACGTGTATTGCCTGTAACCAAGCCTGTTTAGATCATACTTTTAAAAATCAGCGTGCGACGTGTTTGGTCAATCCACGAGCGGCATATGAAACAGAATTGGTTTATTTAAAAACCAAAAAACTGAAGCGTATTGCAGTCGTCGGTGGTGGCGTGGCAGGTATGTCTGCTGCAACGGTAGCGGCAAGCCGAGGTCATGCCGTGACTTTATTTGAAGCTGGTGCAGAGGTGGGTGGTCAATTTAACTTGGCAAAAGTCGTTCCCGGTAAAGAAGAATTTCACGAAACGATTCGCTACTTTAAAGTTCAAATCGAAAAAACGGGTGTTGATTTGCGTTTAAACACGCGTGTAAACCGTGAGCAACTTGAACGTGAAGGGTTTGAGGAAGTTGTTATTGCAACTGGTGTGGTTCCTCGCAGCTTAAAAATTGAAGGTAGTGATGCACCGAATGTCTTGTCTTATGCAGAAGTGCTGAAGGGCGCAGCTGTGGGGAATAAAGTTGCTGTGATTGGTGCAGGCGGCATTGGCTTTGATGTATCTGAATTTTTACTCAAACCACCACATCAGCCACAACCAATGCCTTTAGCGGATTGGCAGCGGGAGTGGGGTGTTGATCCAAATCCAAACTACGTAACAGAAGGCGGTATGCAGGCTGCTGAGCTCGAACCTCCTGTTCGAGAAATTTATTTATTACAACGTAAAACAACTGCACTCGGTGCAGGGTTAGGTAAAACATCAGGCTGGGTACACCGTGCACAATTAAAGAAAAATGCGGTTCGTATGCTGCGTGGTGTTCAATACAAAGCCATTAGTGATGAAGGGCTTTGGGTTGAACATGCAGGGCATGATCAATTATTACGTGTAGATACGATCGTTGTTTGTGCAGGTCAGGAATCGGTAAAGCATTTGATGCCCGAACAGGGTGAGAAAACCCTTGCCAATTACCATATTATTGGTGGTGCAAAACTAGCAGCAGAGTTAGATGCGAAACGCGCAATACGTGAAGGTGCGGAGCTCGCGGCTAAACTTTAAGGATTTGGCGAAACAATATTCATTTGAAAGGTTTAGTTGTAATTTTTACTTGTCAGATGAATAAAACCTCCGTATTATGGCGCACATGGAAGCGTGGCAGAGCGGTTTAATGCACCGGTCTTGAAAACCGACGAGGGCGCGAGTCCTCCGTGAGTTCGAATCTCACCGCTTCCGCCATATTCAAAAAAGCCCCTGTAGTGATACAAGGGCTTTTTTTTTGTCTTAGATTTTAATTTGAGACGGCAATCTTATTCATTAGTATTTTTAAGCAATGCTAAAAATGGATATCACACTTAAAATTCAAGTCAGAAATTAATACAAGGGTTGTCAAAGGTAGAATTAAAAGTAAGAGAAAAGAATGTTTATAGATTGATAGTGTAGAATTTATTTTTAATGGCCTATTTATTTAAATCTTTCACAAGCATTGGGCAGAGCTATGATCGCTTATTTTGAAAAAATATCAATTGTATTTTATTTGATCAAATGTTTAGAAGTGTCACGCCCCCTTGGCAAGGGGTAAAAAAGTGCTATATTTAAATCACGGTAGGTCATAAAACGACGCTACCAATAAGTTGGACGGATCAATGACAGCTCGTTGAGTTTCGTAATATTTTAGTCTTAAGATATTGCAGACAAGAAATCAGCACTAGCCTTCCAACATAGAGCCCGCAGCAATGCGGGCTTTTTAATGTCTTTCAAAATGTGAAAATATAGTGTTTTTGTCAAACAATAATTAAATAGTCAACTTATGTTATTGATATATATTTACTAAAGTAAAATAAGTTTACATTGCCATGAAATCTAACATTTACAAAGCAGGTTGTTGCGTAAAGGTGTGATATAAAAAATTCAATTATTAAAACAAGTAGAGACGTCACTATGACACAGATGATCGATATTAAAGTGAAGGACCAATTTAGTCAGGTTTATGAAGCACAAGCTTTGGTGCGTAATCCTTCAGAAGAAGATTCAAGAGGGCTGTTTCATCGCATTGAACATATCATTATTGCAGGTGAAATCATCCTACCCAGTATCGAACTACTTTTTGAAAGTCAAAAATCGGACAGTATTTACAAGCTTTTAGAAGCTTAAATTGAATGAATAAAAAAAACTCACCTTATGGTGAGTTTTTTTTATTTTAGAGTTAAAAATTTAAGTTGTTTGATCTACTTTAAATTGATTCAAAATATAAGAGAGTAACTGATATCGCGTCATCGGATTGCTAGAAGACAGTTCAACGTCTTGTTTACGCACTTGAATTTCTTGAGTTAAAACTCCAGCTTGAAAACGTTGCACGATCATATGATCTTTTGATACATCATGGTCGGTCAGCACTAGTTTTGGTCCAAGGTGCAGATGTCCAATCGCATCTAGACATTGTTCAAGGCTGCTATATAGGTTGAAAAGGATGAGTGCCTGATCATTAGAATAATTGGCTAAATTCATTTTTATTATCCATGGTCAAAAATTATTGAGCAGGAATAGTGTATATGAATTGAGCAACAATAATCTGTATGGATTATTTTTCATTTAATGTCTATCTAGCTAACTTTGGTTAAATCATTGAGACAGCTTAAATCTTTATGAAAAATAAGTTGGAATTCGCTTTAAATTAAAGCGGCTTGAATAGCAATGGGACATCGTAACGGGCAAATTCTTCAATGATACTGTTTAAAATCAATTGAGCTTGAGGTTCCGCTGCTGTAAAGGTGAGTTCTTGGTTCGTTTGGCTGTTAAAGCATTCGACTTGTTCTATACGCCAAATTGTTTCAATGGCTGTATTTTGAATGACCACACGTCGAGGTTGTAATTCATCACTAATTTTTCGTGGCAAGACATAGGTAATGGCCAATTGAACATTAGGCAATTCGTCTTGTGAGGTTAAGAAGGTAAATACCCAATTGCCAATTTTGCTGAGTTGCATAGGATTATCGAAAGAATCAAATTCTAAACAAAACTGTTGTGACATTGACATGCTCAAACGCTAGGAGATCGGTTTTATTCTTGCGATTTTTTACTGTTGATTGACATTAGGGGAAGGTCGTATAAAACAGCAGTTAAAACCATAAATGAAATAAGTGAATCGATAAAGTTAATAAAATTCAATTTCTTATATTGATGTGTGTGAAAAATAACTCACCTCATTAAGTTGTTTTTTGAATGAGAAGTGAGGAAAAGTCTCTAAGTTAAACCAGTTGTTGCAGATTTTTTAGACTGTAATTAATTTGCTGTAATGCATGTTGTAAGAGTTTAGGTTGAATATTGGATTCATTTAGACAGGTGATCCATTGCATCTGACAGGCTTTTAATTCTGCAATGTCCGTGGCCTGTTGAATATTAAGCATTAATTTTTTTGCCATCAGTCCACAATAACGCTGTAAGTAACTGCACATAAAATTCTGTAACTCATCAAAATCATGCTCGATGAAATTAATGATTTGTTCTGCTAATACAGGGTTGTTTGATGTTGTGTTTTCAGGTGTGGCTTGATTAAATTGATGGGATATAAAGCCCATTGCATCCATTGGCAGGGAGTCAGTTATTTCGTGCTGTGACTGAGTCTGAGGAACTTCCATTGTAGGCATTGAAAGTTCATTAAAAGTCACATGTTCTTGCGCTGTGAGCTCTGATGGAGGGCTAAAGGTATTGAGATCGGACGTTTTGCTAGGCGCTATTTTAGGAGTATTAAAAGCAGAAAAATCTGAGCTTTGAAGGCGTTGATGATCATGTGCTGTAATTGGCTGAATCAGCCCAAGATCCATCAGTTGCTCGAGCAATGTCGCTTCAGCAATCCGCTGCTGATAATGCACTGGCATTTGGTTAAAGTCATCACTACCAATTAAGAGTAGCAGACGACGTTGTCTAGCATTTAATGCGAGCTGTCGGTCTTTTAAAGTTTGAAAACCCAGCTCAGTTTTTTGATAGTTGAACATGCCTTAATTCCATAGCTCAAAAAAATTAAGGCAATCCTATGCAGTGATAATGACAGTAATATTAAGAAAATATTAAACAATCAATGATTTATAGAGTAATGACAGCAGAGTTTTCTAAAGCTTTACGCAAATAAGGGTCTAAGTCATCTTGACGTAATAGCCATTGCACATAGTCCGCAGGTAATTCTGCAATTGCGGTACCACGGTGTTTACCAAAATTAATACTGAGTGGAATGCGAGCATCTTCCGAAGCTTCGTATAATTCTTCGATGCTGTTGATTTTTAAGTGATGGACGATATGCATCAAAATATTGGCAGTTAAAATAATATCCATATCTGCGCGGTGAGCTTTACGGATCATTTCACGGGCTTTTTCACTGCCTTTGGTGATCATATAAATCAAGGCAGAAATATTATGCGCTTCTGCATCAGGCCATACTCGACGAGCTAGCGCAAGGGTACAAATGGCTTTGATTTTTGAACTATCTACACCGCATTTTTCGAGCGCTCGAATATCGTAGTCAATATTATGCCCAATGATATATGTCGTCTCTGATGGGAGTTCAAAACTGCTGTAGTGGGGCTGACCTTCAAGATCTGATTCTAAAATATGATGAACAGCCATCGCTGCAAAAGAAATAGCTTCATCACAACGATATAGTTGATCAAAAATTTTAGATTTATCTAAAGTGATTTTGGCATCTGCCACCTGAATTGGAGCATAGGCAATCTCGATGGGTTGTCCATTTAGTGTATGGGTTTCTGTGTCGAGAATGATGGCTTGCATGTCCAGTTCCAGCATGTTGAATAATGTTTATGAATGTACATGATCACATCCACACTGACAAA
The DNA here is from genome assembly GCF_013420275.1 of Acinetobacter sp. YH01020. Lineage (NCBI taxonomy): Bacteria > Pseudomonadati > Pseudomonadota > Gammaproteobacteria > Moraxellales > Moraxellaceae > Acinetobacter > Acinetobacter sp. YH01020. Next base: position 22,298 of record NZ_VOYN01000025.1, on the reverse strand, counting down.
CCCATGCTGTGATTATTTGTAGGAATATTATGAAGATGGCTGCGCAGTGTTTAAATAATCTGCTTTTATCGCATCTGCTGAAATAAAACCTTTACAGCGGGATAAAGCTAAACCATCTTCTAAATCGACTTATTTTAAAGGCTTTTGTCCATCGTGATATCCAAAAATGTCGCTAAGTGGATTAAGCACTAGAGTATGTTCACGATCAATAGCATGGTGGTTTTTCGGCTTTACTTTTGTGCATATGTTTGTGTAGTTGGCAGGGGGTACAGCATTTTTGTTGATTTTACATTTTGCTTTAACCTCCGAAAAATAGCCCAATCTGTATCCAATGATCAGAAATATAAGTTCAGCCATTTTTCTGAGATCGGGGTGGCTGATTTATTTGAATGCTGTTAATCCATATCGAGCTAAAACAAAGTTTTAGTTCTATATTAATTTGATAAATTAAAATAAGAGTAGTTGCTTAAAAATTAGGCTTGAACAAAAGTTTGTTCCATGTATTTAATGATTCATATTCAATGAAAAATTGACTTTAAAACAACAAACAAAAGGATCATGGAATGAAAATGCTGCGTTTAACGGTTTTAGTCAGCAGTATGCTATTTTTAGCAGCCTGCGGTAATGATAGTAATGACCAACAATTTAGTAATCCTGAAACAAATGCTGATCTCAATCAGATCAAAAATCCGGTGGTAACTACAACAGCCTATAGTCAAGACAATATGCCTGCTGTGAGTGCAGACAGCCGATTGATGACCTATAAAATGCTAGGAGTAGATGGCAAAGTTGTTCAAGCCACAGCCTTAGTCTTTACCCCAAAAACAGTTGCTCCGGCAGGTGGTTGGAAAATTGTGGCTTGGGCACATGGAACGACCGGTGTGGCTGATAAATGCGCTCCGAGCCGACAAGGTTTGCAAGGCACTGAATATTTATTGCAAATGTTATTGGCAAAGGGTTATGTCGTTGTGGCACCCGATTATGAAGGATTAGGGGAACCTAGTGGACGTGAAAACCATCCTTATCTGAATCTAAAAAGTGAAGCCTTTTCGATTACCGATGCCGTTGTTGCAGCTCGAAGTTACTTAACCAGTCAAGGTAAAACGGTGTCGAAGGATTGGCTTTCGATCGGACATTCTCAAGGTGGTCAGGCCGTGTTAGGTGCGGCTGAATATGCATCACGTGCTGACTTAAATTATAAGGGAACGATTGCCATAGCACCTGCAAATAATCTTGCGCTCATTCTTGACGCAGGCGAGAAGTTAGCTGTAGGTAAACCTGCAACCGTGCAAAGTATGATTTATGCACCTTTAGACAGTTTTACTGCGCAGATCATTGCGGGTATGCAAGGGCATAAAAACAGTGTGGATTATTCAAAAGTATTTAGTGGACATCTGGCTGCGATTGCACCTCAGGCTGAAACAGTGTGTTCAGGCGAGTTAACCAAGTTAATTCAAGATGACATGCTCAGTTATGCGAGTCAGAACACGACTTTGGATAACTATGGCCGCACGCAGTCTGATTTCTTAACTTTAAAGCCAATCCAAAACTTTATGAGTGAAGGTTCACAGCCTTTAACGACAGCGGTGAAAACGCCGATCATCATTTATCAAGGTAAAGCCGATCAGACCATTCCAGCAGATGCGACTAAATTTATGATTAGCCTTGCTAAGCCGGGAACATCAATTGACTATCGTGAGCAAGCGACAGCAGATCATCTTACTATTTATACCGATAATCTGGCAAATTTTGTGCAAGATGTAGAGACTCTCATGCCAAATCAATAAGTTGATTTGACTTAAATAGTGCTCGTGCAGATTCAACACGGGCATTATTTATTTAAAAACAGCACAAACTTCCCTCTCTCATTTCTAAAACTTCATGCTACAATACGCGCCAATCTTAGCACGGCTTAAAAGCCCTAATTTAATAGGACCTCGCTAATGTTTGCCAACACCTCTATTGCTCAATTTGACCCTGAATTAGCTCAAGCGATCTCGAATGAAGATGCTCGCCAAGAAGCGCACATTGAGTTAATCGCTTCAGAAAACTACTGTTCACCTGCAGTAATGGAAGCTCAAGGTTCAAAACTTACTAACAAATATGCAGAAGGCTACCCTGGTAAACGCTACTACGGCGGTTGCGAGTATGTAGACGTGATCGAACAATTGGCCATTGACCGTGCTAAAGAATTGTTTGGTGCTGATTATGCAAACGTTCAACCACACGCTGGTTCACAAGCAAACTCTGCAGTTTACCTTGCGCTACTTAACCCAGGCGATACAGTTTTAGGTATGAGCCTGGCTCACGGTGGTCACTTGACTCACGGTGCTAAAGTTAGTTTCTCTGGTAAAACTTACAACGCAATTCAATACGGTTTGAACCCAGAAACTGGCGAAATCGACTATGAAGAAGTTGAACGTTTAGCTGAAGAACACAAGCCAAAAATGATCGTGGCTGGTTTCTCTGCGTATAGCCAAGTTGTTGATTGGCAGCGTTTCCGTGATATCGCGGACAAAGTTGGCGCTTACTTATTCGTAGATATGGCTCACGTAGCTGGTCTTGTTGCTGCTGGTGTTTACCCAAGCCCAGTACAAATTGCTGACGTAACTACAACGACTACACATAAAACACTTCGTGGTCCACGTTCTGGTTTAATCCTTGCGAAAGCAAACGAAGAAATCGAGAAAAAATTACAATCAGCTGTATTCCCAGGTAACCAAGGTGGTCCTTTAGTTCACGCTGTAGCGGCTAAAGCGATCTGCTTCAAAGAAGCAATGGCGCCTGAATATAAAGCTTACCAACAACAAGTTGTTAAGAATGCGCAAGCAATGGCTGAAGTTTTAATCGAACGTGGTTATGATGTTGTTTCTGGCGGTACTAAGAACCATTTGTTCTTATTATCTTTAATTAAACAAGACATTACTGGTAAAGATGCCGATGCTTGGTTAGGTGCTGCTCACATTACTGTGAACAAAAACTCAGTACCAAACGACCCACGTTCTCCATTCGTGACTTCGGGTATCCGTATCGGTACTCCTGCTGTAACAACACGTGGTTTTGGCGAAGCTGAAGTACGTGACCTTGCAGGCTGGATCGCTGACGTTCTAGACAGCAAAGGTGACGAAGCTGTGATTGCTACAGTGAAAGAAAAAGTTGCTGCTGTTTGCGCTAAATTCCCAGTTTACGCAAAATAAGTCTGACTTGAGAAAGCCCCCTCAAGGGGGCTTTTTTTTATGTCATCAGAAAAATTCAAAAGTTATCTAAACATTTATATTTCTGATATAACGGAATAAGAGATAACAAAAAATTTGCCCATCGCTATAGATCTGTTGGCAAGGTCGCAAAGGAACTTTATATGAAAAAACCCAATATTATTCTTTCAGAACAAGATTTACATCGCTTAGAAACCATGTTGGAGCATCAGTCTAAGTTGACGCCGACGATGGAGCATTTGGAAGATGAGATGGCGCGCGCTGAAGTGGTTGCTCCACAAGATGTCCCTGCCAATGTGGTGAGTATGAATGCCAAAGTTCTCATTAACATTGCACCTGCGACAGAAGCAACCGAAATTACACTGGTCTATCCACATGATTTTCGTGGCGATAAAGGTCAAGTCAATGTTTTGGCTCCAGTGGGCGCTGCCATTTTAGGTTTGGCTGAAGGGCAGGAAATAGAATGGCCGCAGCCTGATGGTCATACCATGAAAGTCAAAATCATTAAAGTGCTCTATCAACCTGAGCGTGAAGGGAATTATCTATAATTCCGCTGTGATATACAGATATAATCCGCACACAAAGCCATCGATACCGATGGCTTTTTTATTTTTTCTTTATTGCATTTTTAGATATGAAATGGGCAAATGTTGTTAAGCAGATTTTATTACAACCATAGCAGTTTAACTTGGGAAAACTGTCAAAGAATTGACAGAGTCATGGGCACGAAGTCGGCACACTGTATTTCAACAACACCATCGTTGCTTAATAATTTGAAGAATAAGGTAGAGCCCTATGACACAATTAGAATCGAATCATTACAATCCAGACTATCAATATCAGCATATTGAAGTAAAACCTGTAACCGGTCGTATTGGTGCCGAAATTTCTGGCATTCAGTTGTCTGGAAATTTAGACAAAAGCGTGGTCGATGAATTTAATCATGCACTATTAAAATATAAAGTTATATTTGTTCGTGGGCAGCAAGATCTCACCGATTTAGAACAAGAAGCCTTTGCACGACTTTTAGGAAATCCGTTGAATCACCCAAGTGTGCCACTCAAAGATGGTACAACACATACGTTGTCAATTGACTCACGTGGTGGGCGCGCAGATTCGTGGCATACCGATATTACGTTTTTGCCTAATTATCCTAAAGCCACAATTTTAAGAAATGTAGTTGCACCTGAACATGGTGGCGATACAGTTTGGGCCAATACCGTGACGGCTTATGAAGATTTAAGTCCGGAGCTGCAAAAACTGGCGGAACAATTACGCGCGGTGCATAGCAACAGTTATGACTATGCGACGCCGAAAGGTCAGTACAATGAAGAAGGTCGCCACTTATTCCGTACAGCGGTAGAAGTAGAAACCGAGCATCCTTTGGTGCGTGTACATCCTGAAACAGGTGAAAAAAGTTTGGTTTTGGGTCACTTCTTTAAACGCTTTAGTGGATATAGTCCGGCACAGTCACGACGTCTATTTGAACTCTTTCAAGAGCAAATTGTGCAATGGGAAAATATTGTGCGTTGGCGCTGGGCGGTAGGTGATGTTGCGATTTGGGACAATCGTGCGACGCAGCACCGTGCCATCAATGACTATGGCGATGAGCTACGTATCGCCTCACGTGTCACCATTGAAGGCGATGTGCCTGTCGATGTAAATGGTCAGCCGAGTACTGTACTGAAAAATATTCAAAACACGGACATTTCAAACTTGCGTTCTGAAGCTGGCCGTATTTATGAGAAAGCATCTTAAGTATGAGAGCGTCATTAAAACAGCACAAAAATAGATAAATAATGCGAAAAACAATGGTTTTACATTTTTCAGCACTTGCCTAAGATCAATGAGATCTTAGACATTTTTTTATAGACGTGAGCGATCAAAAGAACACCACCCAACAGCATTTGTTGCAAATTTTGCGTAATGAAGACATCTTTCAGGGCTTTAGCGATCAGACTTTAGAACAGCTTGTACAACAGGTGAAATATTCACGTTTTCATTCGCAGCAGCACATCTTAAAACAACAACAAATCGTACAAGATATTTATATTTTGCTTTCAGGTACGCTACAAATTGGTTGGTTGCAAAATAATGGTGAATTGATTGTCAATGATTATATTCGTCGTCAGTCGGTATTTAATTTTGTCGCAGTCTTACAACAAAAGCTTTTGAATTATGATTATTTTGCTGCGACACATGTCGAGGTGGCAATCATTTCTGGAACAACGTTTTTAGCGGTTTTACAGCGTGATCCACAGGCGCTTTGGAATGTCGTGCAATCTCTCAGTCGACGTATGTATTTGATGTTTGAGCATAATCGTTATTTGAGAACGGCAACGCTAGAGCAGCGCATCGCAAGACATTTGATTCGACTCTATGAACAATATGGATGTCGGCAGGAAATTCCCCTGAAACTCAGTCAGCAGGAATTTGCAGAGTCATTTAATATTTCACGGCAAACGTTGAATAAACATTTACAGCAATTTGTTCAAACACAGGTGATCGCGTGGAATTATGGACAAATCGTGATCTTGGATCTTGGGCGTTTAAGGCGAATGAGTGAACTTGATGAATAACTAGATTTAAAATTTGACGAGAAGCCATGATCGCAAATGGCTTCATTAACCTTATCTAGATTAGTGCTTACTGATTTTATCCAAATATCCCATCATAAAAGCAGAAAAAACAAAGGTTAAATGCATGATGATGTACCACATGATTTTGTCATTTGGGATGTTTTTCGCATCCATAAAAATACGTAATAAATGAATCGAAGAAATTGCCACGATTGATGCTGCAACTTTGAGTTTTAATGAATTGGCATCCATAGTGCCGAGCCAGTTCAAGCGATTGGTCGATTCATTAATTTTTAATTGCGAAACAAAGTTTTCATAGCCTGAAAACATCACCATCACAATCAGTCCACCCACCATAGTCATATCGACCAAAGAGAGGATGACTAAAATCAGATCAGCTTCTGAATATTCTAAAATATGCGGAAGGACATGAATGACTTCTTGGAAAAATTTAATCGCGAGCAGTAGCAGTGCAAAGGATAAACCAAAGTACACGGGAGCCAGAATCCAACGTGCTGCATACATTGTGTTATGGAAAAAACGTTCCATTTAAGCCTCTAAAATTATTGATCTAATATTTGGTTCTAAAGTATAAGGATTAAATTTTACGATAATTTTGATAATAATTCATGTAGAGTCAGTTATTTAATTTAAACTAGATTGAATCTTTGGGTATCTTAAGCTTGAATTCATCTGTGTAGGTCATCATATCCATTGAAATGATGCCGTATGGCTGCTTAGGCGGATCTATAGGCAACGGTTGAATTTGATGGCGAAATTTGACTGATGAAATAGATGTATTTTTTGCAAAATACTACAAGACTTTTATGGCAAAACTTGTAGTATAAAAATGATTTTATTGAGTTTAATTGGCTATGTCACAAATTGATGTATTGGTGCCGTTAAAGGATATTACGGTAGATCGGGCGGAAGTGCTTTCGATTAAGCGGAATGACCTTGTGCCATTACTGACCGATCAATATCGTCTTAATCATTATGCTGATCAATTAATTCAAGCACAGTCGGTGCTGCTAGATGGTGTTGACCCTCAGTTGACGAAACAACTTAGTCAAACCATTGAGCAGTTGATTCAAGCTTTAGCCAATTCAAAAAAATATTTAAAAACACGCAAATTTAATGCCCTGCAAAAATGGTTAGGCATTGATTTGGAATATGGGTCCGGACAAGTTGAATATTATAAAAATCTAGATCAATTGCTTGATCGGGCAAATCATCTGAGCCAAAAACTACAGTTAGAAATTCAAAAGTCCCAAGCACGTTTTAATCAACTACAAGGCTTACGTGAGCAAATGGCACGCTATATCGTCGCGGCTGAAGAGTTTTTGCTGGAGTACCCACATTTTGTGAAAAATCAGCATCCGCTTGACAACTTTGCAGAACGTTTATCGAAAAAGGTGAATACGTTGCAAACCTTACAAGCCAGTAATGATATTGCAATTACGCAAATGCAGCTTTCTCAGCAGCTTTCTTTTGAATTATTAGATCGATATAAGGAAGCTCAGCAGGTGTTGATTCCAGCATGGCAATATCATGTGAAACAAAGTCGTCAAAGTAACTCGACAAGTTCATTGGAAAAGCTTGATAATAGCCGTGAAAATTTGATTAAAACTTTAAAAAAATCATTAGAGAATTCCTCTAAGTCTTAGAAATATAAGGTGAGTTATGACCGATTTAGATGCCAAAAATTTACCCGTTGAAGTTAGCAAAGAGTTGACTGAAGAAAAGTTTCAGCAACTCAATTTGCAGGAAATTGGCTTACAAACTTCCGATTTTCACGAAGTCGAAGCTGCACGTAAGGAATTGGCAGATTTAAGTCATAATAGTGTTGCCGAATACGGTAAAAACATTGCCACCAAGACGTCGACCTATACCGATGAATTATTAAATTTGGTGCAAAATAAAGATCTAGATGCGACAGGTCAAAAGCTCAATCAGGTGGTACAAGTCGCACAGCAATTGAATACCACGAGCATTTTAAATAAATCTAAAAGCTCAGGATTTTTTGGTGGTTTACTGAGTAAATTTAAAGGTGCCAAGCAAAGTTTTGATCAGCACTTTAATACCACCAAAGAGCAAATTGATGCGTTGGTTAAAGAAATTGAAACTTCGCAAAATGGCTTAAAAACGCGTGTAAATACCTTAGATAAAATGTTTGAAGGCGTACAAGACGAATATAAACAATTAGGGGTGTATATCGCCGCAGGTAAGTTGAAAGAGCAAGAAATTCAACAGGAAATTGCAAGCTTAACCACTCAAGTTCAAGATCAAACCACTACGCAAAAAATCTATGACCTCAATCATTTGGCAAATAATCTTGAAAAACGTGTGAGTGATTTACAGATCTTGCAACAGTCTGCGATGCAGACCTTGCCGATGATTCGTATTATTCAATCCAACAATTTGATGTTGGTCGATAAGTTTTATGCTATTAAAAATATCACCTTACCGGCTTGGAAAAACCAAATTAGCTTGGCGATTTCATTGCAAGAACAAAAGAACAGCGTGCAATTGGCAAATAGCATTGATGATGCGACCAATGACCTGTTAAAACGCAATGCAGATTTGTTGCATCAAAACTCTGTCGATACAGCAAAAGCCAATCAGCGTTCAGTGATTGATATCGAAACACTTGAACATGTGCAAAATACCCTCATTAAAACCGTTAATGATGTGATTCAAATTCAGAAAGAAGGTGTACAAAAGCGTGAAGAAGCGACGACACGTATTCGTGCCTTACAAAATAATTTGAATCATTTAGTAATTGAATCGAGTGGTTCAAACCCTTCTTCATAAACGGTGAGGGAGGTGAAAATATAATCTGAAGGAGTATGTCTTTGCCTCCCATTGATGAATATTCGCTAAATCCGCAGCAACTGGAAACAGGGCTTCAAACCATTAAGAAGCGTCAACGTAATTTAACGTTATTGACCTTAACCAGTGTTTCTGTGCTGATCGTTTCGGCTGTGATGCTGTTTATTCAGCATGATATGGTCTATAGCTTTTTTGGCCTAAGTTCTAGCGTACAGCAACTGCATATCCCTGTTAGTGCAGGTGATTTGGCATATCAACTCGGTGAGTCCTCCGACTATTTTTCAAATTTTTTATCCTTTATTGGTTGGTTATTTCTCAAACTTATCGTTTCATTTATTGGCGCATTTTTCTTGGTTGGATTTCTAAAGAAATTTCAATTTTTTAGAATTCGATTCCAATCTTTTGTATTGAAATTTGTCGGCTGGATTTTATCGTTTATCGTGCTTTGGTCAGGCTTAACTTATGTGCAATATGACCTTAATCATGATGACCGTGCAGCAGATCAAAAATTGGTACATTATGAAAAAAATATTCAAGAAAGCCAGCTGGCTTTCGAGATGGAAGATGCACAATTGGCAAAACCCGTGCAAGCCTATTTACTTGCACAAGCTGCTTTGATGCATAAGCCTGTAGATCGTGCGACAGCAATTCCTTTGGTGCAATCCTTAATCAATGCCGAGCAACAAAATCCAGCAAAATTCCGTGAATACGGTTTTCAGCCTGAACAGCTCTGGGCAATGCAAAATCAGCTATTTGATAAAACCATGACACCGATGGCGCAAAGCGTGGAAAAACAAGTTCAGCAAGCCAATGTAGTAGAAGTTGTTGTACGTTGGGTGTTGATCGCCGTGATGGTACTCACGCTGGTTTTGAGCTTAATTTTGTATCTACTATCTCAGCATTTCAAATCACGGATTAATCGAATTGAGCAGGGACTTCATTAACAGGCCTATTTTCTTTTTAGATCATTGCATTGCTCAGAATAAAAATCCCCATCACATTGTATGGGGATTTTTGATCTTGGGTAGATTAACTTGCGCGATGAAACAGTTGTCGAAGTTCCTGTGTAGAAAAAGTCTGATCATTCACTTCGCCATCCACAAGGTAAAAAGGAATGGGGTGCTGTCCCTTTGATTTTACATATTGTGTAATTTCATGCTGACGGTCTGCAATATCTTTATGTTGAATTGAGCGCAGTACTTTTGAGCCATCTAAACCAATGCCTTCAATGATGCTTTTTAAAACCTGAATATCAGCAATATTTTGACCGTGTGCAAATAATGCATGGAATAAGGCTTGAGTCAGGGCATATTGATCCAGAATATTGTCCAAGGCCAAAATACCTTGATGAGCCAGTTGACTGTTTGGCATACGTTTCATGTGCTCAATATTGATAATCACATCTTCGCTATAAGCGGCAAACTTTGTCATTTCGAGTTTTCGATTTGCTGCACTTGAGCCATACTTATTGGTTAAATACTGCAGCACATCTAAGCCTTGTTCAGGAATTTCAGGAACGCGTTGAATCGGCAATAGCTCTACACGGGTTGCTGTATGTTCATTCCAGTTTTGTTTTAACTTTTGAAATCCGACATAACTCATGGGATAAACAATATCAAAGACAAATTCAATTTTCATTATTTTCCTCACTGTTGATTTTATACTTGTAGATCGATGGCTGATTGATGCAAGGGATTGATTGTGGCTTTATTGATGGAACTCAAAAGCAGTCAAATCATCTGATATTTCCTTTGATTTAAAGCCGACTTGCTGAAATGAAACTTAAAGCTTTATAAAGATTTTGTAATTGATCAGGTCGTGCGTATGTCTTGCATAGGCTTGGTGTAATTTCAATAAAAAAGAAAAAAATGAGGGATTTATCACGATATATGTGTACGAAGTAAATCAATTTAATGTTATTATACGTATATATATTTATGATTTAGAAAGAAATTTAATCATTTGATTTGTAAAACCGATTAATTTTATAAAAACAAACCGTTTCACCTATTTAATGGTTTGTTCTATCATTCTCTCATCAAATAAATTTACTCCTCTGGAGACGTTAGCAATGTTAGATCAAAATACTTCTGCTCAATTAAAAACCTTACTTGAACGCCTTGAAGGCCCGATTGAAATCGTCGCGACTTTAAACGGCACAGACAAATCAGACAAAATTAAAGAATTGGTAACTGAAGTTGCTGCTTTATCTGATTTAGTGACTGCACGTTTTGACGGTAACAACAGCCGTGCGCCAAGCTTTGGCATTGCAAAAGCAGGTGAAACACCACGCGTATTCTTCGCAGGTCTACCGATGGGCCACGAATTCACATCTTTGATTCTAGCTTTGCTACAAACTTCAGGTTATGCACCGAAAGTTTCTGACGAAGTACTGAACACTATCAAAGGTCTAGGTCTTAAAACTGACTTTGATGTGTTTGTATCTTTAAGCTGCCATAACTGTCCTGACGTGGTTCAAGCACTTAACTTGATCGCAATTTACAACCCGGGTACAACTGCAACCATGATTGATGGTGCATTCTTCCAAGAAGAAGTGGAAGAACGCAAAATCATGGCTGTACCAATGGTATTCCAAGACGGCAACCACATCGGTCAAGGTCGTATGACCTTGGAAGAAATCATTGCTAAATTAGACACCAACTCTGCCGCAAAAGATGCTGAAAAGTTAAATGCCAAAGAAGCCTTTGATGTTCTTGTGATTGGTGGCGGCCCTGCGGGGAATACTTCTGCAATCTATGCAGCACGTAAAGGCATTAAAACAGGTATCGTGGCTGAACGCATGGGCGGTCAGGTCATGGATACGATGGACATTGAAAACTTCACGTCGATTCAAAAGACTCAAGGTCCTAAGTTTGCTGCTGAAATGGAAGCACATGTACGTGAGTACGGTGTGGACATTATGAACTTGCAACGTGTATCTGACATCAAAGGTGCTGACCAAACAGCTAATGGCTTAGTTGAAGTGACTTTAGAGAATGGTGCAAAACTTGAATCTAAAACAGTGATTCTTTCAACAGGTGCACGTTGGAGAGAGATGAATGTTCCAGGTGAGCAAGAATACCGTACTCGTGGTGTTGCATACTGCCCACACTGTGACGGTCCATTGTTTAAAGGTAAACGTGTTGCAGTCATAGGTGGTGGTAACTCAGGTGTCGAAGCGGCGATTGACCTTGCTGGTATTGTAGAACATGTAACACTTGTTGAGTTTGATACCAAGCTTCGTGCTGACCAAGTCCTTCAAGACAAGTTAAATAGCTTACCGAACACCACTGTGATCATGAATGCATTGTCTACAGAAGTGGTCGGTGATGGTTCACAAGTGACTGCATTGAACTACAAAGACCGTGCAACAGATGAAATCAAAACGATTGAATTGGCCGGTATCTTTGTACAAATTGGTTTGTTACCAAACACTGATTTCTTGAAAGGAACAGCAGTTGAACTTTCAAACCGTGGTGAGATCGTAATTAACGAACGTAACGAAACCAATGTAAAAGGTGTATTTGCTGCCGGTGACTGTACAACAGTACCTTACAAACAAATCATCATTGCGACAGGTGAAGGCGCGAAAGCTTCATTGTCTGCTTTTGATTACATCATCCGTTCGGGTCAATAAAAGAAAGGCCAGTGTGTTTCGAGAAACACGCTGGCCGCGCTGAATGTTGTCATTTGAATATTATTTTTCTTAATATTCTCGTTTTACAGGAACTTTGGATGCTAACACCGGAGTTCCTTTTTTTGTCTGCAAAATTAGGATTCAAAAATGTTCCCACACATTTTGAATCCTATTCGTTGCCCAGCTATTTTTGTTTTACAACCTTATTTTTATACTTTCCCCAAGGTTGTTTCTCTATAAAATATAAAGCGGAGTAAGCAATTAATATACCAATCACATCACGAATTTAAGATTTAAATAAATTCAAGCCTTTAAACTTCTCCATTAACTGCTCATCTGTCTCCACATGTTCAGGATGAGGCACAATGCACTCAATCGGACAAACTGAAACACAAGTTTGGTGCGCATAGAAACCGACGCATTCAGTACAACGTGCGACATCGATTTCATAAATCTTTGAGCCTTCATAAATGGCATCATTGGGACATTCAGGTAGACACATGTCACAATTGATGCATTTGTCTGTAATCAACAAAGCCATAAAGTAAACTCAAGCCTGGTAAGCTAAAGTTGAAGCCGAAATATCCACTGTCGAATTGGGTAAGTTACGAATCAGTAAGGCGTATCGCATATCCACATCGGCAGGTACAGGAATATCCACGATATGACCTGAACCTTTGGCATCGTCGATTAGATTACCTTTTTTATCTTTCATTTCAGTTAAAACGAAGGTGATGTTGCCTGAAGTGGTCATCAGTTCTAAAGAATCACCTACAACAAAACGGTTTTTCACTTCGATTTTAAGAGAGTCACCATTGCGTTCTAAGACTTCACCTACAAACTGTTGATGATCAAAACGTGAAGAGCCGGTTTCATAGTTTTGATATTCACTATGTACATGGCGGCGTAGAAAACCTTCGGTATAACCACGGTTCGCAAGACCTTCAAGCTGAGACATGAGAGCAGGGTCAAATGGTTTACCAGAAAGGGCATCATCGATGGCTTTACGATAAATTTGAGCGGTACGCGCACAGTAGAAATAAGACTTGGTACGGCCTTCAATTTTTAAAGAATGAATGCCCATTTTGGTTAAACGGTCAACATGCTGTACAGCACGCAAGTCTTTCGAGTTCATGAAATAAGTGCCATGTTCATCTTCTTCGGCAGCAAACATGTCTTCTTCATTGCGTTGTAATAAAACCGGCTCGCCGAATTGGTGTTGTTCTAGGGCGTGTTGCTCATCGGCATTTTTATTATTGCAGCATGATGATTCTTTAATTTGTGTGACTGGAATAACATCACCAGTTTCATCTTCAACTGCATCGTGAATTTTATAATCCCAACGGCATGCATTGGTACATGCACCTTGGTTTGCATCACGTTTATTCATATAGCCAGAAAGTAAGCAACGACCGGAGTAAGCCATACATAATGCACCATGTACGAAAACTTCAATTTCCATATCAGGTACATTGTGTTTAATTTCTTCAATTTCTTCGATTGATAATTCACGTGACAGAATGACACGTGTCAGTCCCATATTTTTCCAAAATTTAACCGTTGCCCAGTTCACCGCATTGGCTTGGACAGACAAATGAATGGACACTTCTGGAAAATGTTCACGCACCATCATGATTAGACCAGGGTCAGACATGATCAGTGCATCAGGATTCATGGCAACCACAGGTTCAAGGTCACGGATGAAATTTTTCAGTTTTGAGTTATGCGGTTGGATGTTTACCACCACATAAAACTTTTTCCCTAAGGCATGAGCTTCTTCAATGCCAATTTTTAAATTGTCATGGTCGAAAGCATTATTGCGCACACGTAAGCTATATCGCGGCTGACCTGCATACACGGCATCTGCGCCATAAGCAAAAGCGTAGCGCATATTTTTTAAAGAGCCAGCAGGTGAGAGGAGTTCGGTTACGTGTTGAATCGTCATGTCAATAAAGGCATAAAAAATTTATGGCTTTATTGTAGTGATCTAAAAAAAGGATTCAACCAAGTATTTTAGTTGGGTTTTCAAGATATTCCGTTTTCCAAATGTTTTAAAATTTGGCAATCATTAATTTGACTGGTTTCATTACAGCTAGCACGGAGCTTACTTAACTGTATTTTAAAATTTTCTAATTCTTTAATTTTTTCAGAAACTTGACGAATGTGATTATCAATTAATTCATTCACAGCATGACAGCTTTGCGTAGGGGATTGCTCAAGTTCAAGCAGGGTTTGAATCTCGGTGAGAGAAATATCGAGGTTTCGACAGCGCTTAATAAAAACCAAACGTTTGTACATTTCTTCATCATAATAGCGATAATTGTTGTCTGCGCGGAAGCTAGGTTTCAGCAGTTTTTTCTTTTCATAAAAGCGAATACTGTCAATGCTTACCCCAGATTTGGTGGACAATTCTTTAATCAAATAATGTTTTTGTACGTTCATGCTTGACCTTGGAGTGAGTCCATAGTTTTGAATAAGAGTAATACAAATCCATTGATTTTAAAATTGGAGCACATTTATGGCATGTACATGTAGTCATGAGCCAGCACCAAACAAACCCAACAGTAAATTTCGTATCGCACTTTGGATTGCCTTAATCATTAACGCCATGATGTTTTTGGTGGAGCTGATTGGTGGGGCTTATGCACATTCTTCTGCGCTTTGGGCGGACTCGCTGGATTTCTTTGGTGATGCTGTAAATTATGGGGTTTCATTAGCCGTGCTTGGCGCCAGTTTATATTGGCGTGCAACAGTTGCCTTGGTGAAAGGTTTTGTCATGGCAGCGTTTGGGATCGTTGTGATTGCCAAAGTGCTCTATGCCTATGCCAATGGGATCGCTCCTGAACCAATCACCATGGGTGTGATTGGTATTCTGGCCTTAGTCGCTAATGTCATCTGTGCATACGTCTTATATGCCTTCCGTGAAGGTGACTCCAATATGCAATCCGTTTGGCTATGTAGCCGTAATGATGCGATTGGTAATGTCGCAGTGATCTTGGCTGCAGTCGGGGTGTTTGGTACAGGCAGTCTATGGCCAGATTTGATTGTGGCCGCAATCATGGCAATTTTAGGTTTAACGGGCGGTTATCAGGTGATTCGAAAAGCACTGCAAGAGCGTAAGCAAAAAAATATTCTGAGTACCCCTTGCTCTTAAATACTTACTCTTAAATCCACCGTTAATGGCATTCATTTTATCCATGTTTTTAACGCAGATGAATAGTCGTTAAATCGCTAGTTGAAATTAAAATAGCAGTCAGTTTTATACGAAATTTTCCTGACTGCTAATTCGATAAATCATCTGAAATCAGACTGTATTTAATAGGGTGCTGAGGTTTTATCTACAGACTCCAATTAAGTTATGCTTTACAATAGCGCGCGAAAATCATGTTTAAAAATTAGGTTTTCTACCTTGAAAGCTTTATGTTTAGGCCCCATTGGTGCATCAGGTAAATTAAATGTCGAAAAAGCAAGACATCATTAACGTTGCGCTCCAACTCTTCAATTCTTATAGCTATAACTCGATTGGTATAGATCGAATTATTGGGGAATCGGGCGTTGCTAAAATGACGTTTTATAAATATTTCCCCTCTAAAGCCAAATTAATTGAAGAATGTCTCGTGATTCGAAATCTTAATTTACAGGAATCACTTGAAGCTGCTATTGCAGAATGTGATCCAGAAGACCATCTTTCGCATATTAAAACCATTTTTGCTTGGTACGATGCTTGGTTTCATACTGCAGATTTCAATGGTTGTATGTTTCAAAAAGCAGTAGAAGAAATATCTAAAGTTTATCCTTCGTCATTACAACCTGCGATCGATTATAAAGACTGGCTCAAATCAAAACTAAGTACTGCTTTGCAAAATCTGGGCATTCAGCAAACTGAACAACTAGCTGCATTTCTGAGTAGTATTTTGGATGGCATGACCATCCAAGCCCAAATTGACCCCAACCAAGTGCATTTAGCAGATTATTGGAAGCGAGTTGAAACCTTAATTCGTTTGGAATTGGCTGCTTAAAAATTTGTTTGTAGGCATCTAGGTTTTAAATCTAGCGACGACTTATTTGTATTGATTAACCATCAATTTTTTTCACATGACTTAAGATTCTAAGAAAATAAAAAGCGCGATTATTTGGGGTAATCGCGCTTTGCTGACAATTGTGCGTTCAAATCATTCACTTTGTTAGCTTAAGTCAATGATTTGATTTTCGAACGTTTTATACGTTTTCTCTCATTTATATTTTTACCCTCTGAATGCTAAATTCATTCGGTTTTTGCAGCAAAATAGACAGACTTGTTTGTTTTTTTTGAATTATAGGGGATCTTAGGTGAATTACAAGACAGGAAAGAAAGGGTTGTGTGTTTTTTAATCTGACTTGAGTTTAAATTAATCTACTATTTTTAAAGATAATATTAAAAAATTGATCATTAAGCTCGATTTAAATTAGACGATAAAACTATTTTTACAGTTGCGTGCATGACGCTGTTCGTTGGGTGCAAGTACATGGTCTAAGACCATTTGGTGAATATTTTATATGCAAGAAGTAATTAGTGAGTGGGTTCTCCGCTTTTTATTTTTAAGTGAATTTTTGAATCGTGGATTTTACATAACGAAACATCTTCTATGGTTTTAAGCATTAAGTTTATTGATGAATTTGACTAAACTAGCAGCAAAATTATTTCCATGATTACAATTTAGAATTTTTATTATGTTAGGCAAAATATTTGCTGTATTAGAACAATTGGGTCTATCCGCTCAAAAACGTGCCATTCATGTGCAATTTTCCAACCCTGCGTTGAATGAAGAGCTTTTTATTCAACGTATTGATGGGGAGCATATCTTAAACCAAGGCGTACAAGCGACTTTGATTTGCCTATCCACCAATGCCCTTATTCCACTAAAACAATTTATTGGCTCACAGGTCGCGGTTGATCAAGTGACCGATCAGGGCGAACTCTTCCGCACCACGGGTATTATTACCGAAGCCACCCAAGGCCAGAGTGACGGTTCACTCACGCTGTATAAACTCACTTTAGAAGATGCAACATCGCTGTGGCATAAGCGCCGCAACAGCCGTGTGTTTATGAACAAATCTGTTCGCGATGTCAGTGAAACTCTCTTTAAAGAATGGCAAAGCAAAAGTCCGCTTTTTGCTGCCAGTCTAACGCTAGATCTAAGCGGTTTAAGTCAGAACTATGATGTGCGGCCTTTCATCATGCAGTCGAATGAAAGCGATTATGACTTTCTGACCCGACTTTGGCGCAGTGAAGGCATCAACTGGCTCATCGATGAAGCACAGCTGAAAGTGCCACATTCCTCAGTGCCAATTGAAAAACAAAAACTCCGCCTGATTGATGACAATAGCCAATATCAAGCACTCAGCCGCCGCAGTATCCGCTTTCATCGTTCTAGTGCAACAGAGCAACAAGACAGCATCACCAGCTTGATCGGTGAACGCAGCATTCAGCCGACTGCGGTCCATGTACAGCGCTGGCAAGCCGATGGACTCAGCCAAGAAGAAGGCGCAGGTTCAGTTCAAAGTAAACATCAGCACAGCCAAAGCCAAGACAATGCCAGCTTAAGTCTTGAACAAGCATGGCATGTCAGCCCTGCATGGATGCAAGATTTAAAAGGTGAAGATCAAGCCACTGCTTCATCCAACAGCCAAATTGAAAAACTGAATCAAAACCTAACGCGCTATCACGAGCTGCAATCGAAAAAATTCAATGCGCAATCGACTGTGCGTGATACCCAAGTGGGTTATTGGTTTGAATTGAATGAACACCCAGAAATCGATCAACACAGTGGTGCAGACAAACAATTTTTAATCACAGAAAAGAAATTCTATAACCAAAATAACTTACCCAAAGACCTCACCGAACAAGTCAAACAACTGATTGAACAGAGCCAGTGGAATATTAAACCCATCCATGAACAGGCCGAGCGTCAGGCCAATCAGCTCACATTACAACGCCGCAATATTGCGACGGTTCCTGAATATAGCCCACTCGAACACCGTCCAAGCACCCATCCGCAACGCGCTAAAGTTGTTGGGCCAAGCGGTGAAGAAATACATGTCGATGAATGGGGGCGTATCAAAGTCCGCTTCTTATTTACTCGTGGAGATGACCACAGCCATGATGGCGGTGCAGGCAGCAATGACAATGACACAGATTCTGCATGGGTCGATGTGCTGACACCATGGGCAGGTGAAGGCTATGGCGCACGATTCTTACCACGTATTAATGAAATCGTAGTTATTGATTTCTTTGACGGTAATATCGACCGACCATTTGTGGTGGGACGTATACATGAAGCACAGCGCAGTCCGACCCAATTTGATAGTAAAGGCAAACTGCCAGACACCAAAAAACTGGCTGGAATAAAAAGTAAGGAAGTCCAAGGTGAAGGCTTTGGGCAACTGCGCTTTGATGACACGACAGGACAAATCTCAACACAATTACAAAGTACCCATGGTGCCACTCAGCTTAACCTCGGTAACCTTAGTCATCCCAAAGAAACCGCAGAAAGTGAAGGACGAGGAGAAGGCTTTGAGCTGAGAACCGATCAATGGGGTGCTATTCGAGCTGGTAAGGGATTATTGATTAGTTCTGCGAGTCAAGAAAACGCCAAAGATATACAATTAAATATAAAAGAGTTGTTAACGCAATTAAATGAATCTATAGAAAAACTCAAAAGTTTAGAAAAAAATGCTCGAGTAAGTAAGGCTTTCCAAGATGAAAACTATCAAATTAGTAATGATTTGATTGCTCAAGTAGAAAATAGTCTAGAAAAGTTTGAGCATCCTAATATTCTGCTTAGTACTCCTCAGGATTTTGTTTCTGTAAGTCAAAAAAACCAAACTCATGTTGCTAAAGAAAATATAAAAATTATATCGGGTCAACAGTTAGATATAAATTCAAATGGTGAGTTTACTGCTCATGCTGCGAAGGGATTAAGCTTTTATACTCAAGAAAAAGGTATAAATATTGTAGCGGCTCAAGGTGAAATTAAAGTTCATGCGCAAAATGATCAAATTGATCTAGCATCTCTCAAGGATTTTAAGATCATGAGTACTGAGAATTCCATTACGATTGCAGCCAAAAAAGAAATTATGCTGACTTGTGGTGGGGGGTACATAAAAATAAAGACTGACGGTTCTATTGATATTAATAGTCCTGGGCTCGTTGAGGTTAGGTCTGCTCAAGCACAATTTGTCAAAGGTACACGTCATAAATTCCAGCTTCCTAATATTTCTACGAAAATATGTATTCCCTGTTTAATTGATGCCGCTCGAAAAGGTTTACCGTTTGTGTTTAGGGAAATATAGGATGGACATATTACAGTTATCAAAGAAAATTAGTGGTGAAGAATCTAAATATAATTTCTTCCTGTTGATTGATGCAGCTAAAAATTATACTTATATGCGCCATTGGCTTACTTTAAACTATGATAGAAATATCAAATATATAGGTAATTTATTCGATGGAACTGTTGATGATTCTACACCATTAGAATTTTCCCCTTTATTGTTGAATTTAAATAAACTAAATAATCAAAAATTTATTAATGAACTTGTTATAGAAGAAAATTTAGGAATGTTTTCGATATTGAAAACAAATCTATCGAACCAAGAATTGATCAAACATTTTCAGCCATTCTTACAAGCAGAATTACCATCCGGCGAATTAGCATTGTTCAGATTTTATGATCCTTCAGTTATAAAATCATTAAATCGACTATTAGATAAAAAAAATTTAGATATTCTGTTAGAACCTATTGATGGTTGGTGGTATCAAGAAGTATCTGGTGATTTCAAGTTATTGGAGAGGATTTAGAATGGTTATCGAATTTACTAAAGAACAGCTTGAGGAATTTTCTGCAGATCGTGAAGAAAGTCTAGCCTTGTGGAACTGGAATCGGCTAAAAAACACTTATAGCGAACTGGCGATAAAGTATTTTAATAATAATGAAGATAGTGGACTAAAATTCCTGATTACTGCCCAAACAAAAATTCGAAAATATCTGGTAGGAATGGAAAATCATGCTGACTATGACAAATGGAGAGCGGCTTATGGAGAACTATGTTTTATTTTGAATAAAAATAATTTAGATGATGATCCATGGAATCGCAGTTTATTAATAAATAGATTATTTCCACCATTTCTTGCAATTGATATCTTAGCTGGAGTTTTACAAAGCTCTTTAAATTCTTCAGATAGTCAAAAATTCTATGAAGCATTGGAGAAAAAATCGTGGCAATAGCGGCTGATGCAGCAGATATTTTTGGTGGTTGGGGGACAACTGCTGAAAAAGCTGCTGAAAGAGCAGGAACTGCAGCTAAAGTAGGAGCAAGAGCAAATCCTATAGGCGTAATATTAACTGGAATATTCACTCCATCCCCATTAGGAGATGGAACAATTACAGGCATGCTCAATCAAAGAATTGATCTGGCTGAAGAGGATATCGATAATAGTCGTTCGGGTATAACTCAAGAGCAAAAAGATCAAGCATTGGCAGCAAGTAAAGCGAAATCTAAGGAACTTGAGAGATCTTGTAATAGTTCTAATAAGGAGTGTAAGAACGAACAGCATAGTGGTCGTATACAGGCGCAGAATGCAAATAGAATGATTGTGACTGCAACTGAAGCAGGTAGCGTTTGGACAAATCACCCTTTTCCACCGCCTCTAGTACTATGTAAGCAATATGCACTTTCCATGCGTATTGCCATGCTAAAATTAGAAGGTCATAGCAAACCAGATACTAAAATAAAAAGTCCAGTTGATTATCACAAAGGTGCAACTCAAGCCTATAAAGCAATGATCGCTTGGATGGAAGCGAAGACACCATATGGAGTTTCTGTAGGTAAACATTCTTTTAGTTTTGCAGGTCGTCATTTTACTGGTGTTATTCCACCAGATTTTGATGCTAGAAGAATGGATATAGATATTTTGAAGGGCGAAATATTAAAAGGTTAAATAATGACGAATATAGAAAAGATAGTTAATTTTTTTAAGGATCACCCAAAATTTCCATTTTTACAGTGGGATAGAGAATATGACGATTATTGTAGTATGTATCTTTGTTTAAAGAATATTTTAGAAGCATACATACCAAAAGAGCAGATTACAGCTTGGTCTGCTGCAAATGAATACTCTGATTTCAGAAGAAATCCAGATGGAGAGGTATATTATCCTTTGACAATTATTAATGATGCTATCGAAATAGTAATTCACTTAGGAATTTTAAAAGAAAATAAAGATGGTTTAGTCGATGTGAATTCATCAATTCAAATTAGTAGAGATGACAGATGGGGGGATCGTTGGGAAAATAATGCACCTGAAGATGAATGGTATAATGAAGTGGCGATTATGCTTGATCTGAACAATGCTGAGTCATTAAGAAAGACAGATTTTATCTTAAAAACAATTGTTCAAAAAAAACAAACTTATCATGATTTATTAAAGTTGAAAGATGGAACTCTATAAAAAATTAAATTAATTTTTAGTTTTGAAATATATCTTTAAATTATCGATAAGTTTCTTTTTAATAATTAGGCTATCTAGATTCAAGAGTTTGATGTGTGCTGAAATCACAGGACACTTCCACTTGGGAGATTCTAGGCAGCCAACTCGTAAAATGTATTAGTTCAGACTTGATCGTACATTCTTCTTGAAAAAGAGAAAGTTACCCGTTTTGATAAAGGTGTCGAAATCTTAATCAAACAAAGGTAACTTTCTTATGTTGCATACTAACAATCAAATCATTAAACACAAAGTAGGTCTACTCAATTTAGCTGAAGAGCTTCAGAATGTATCCAGAGCCTGTAAGGTTATGGGCGTTTCAAGAGATACATTTTATCGCTATCAAGAATTAGTGAAGTCTGGTGACATTGACGCACTGATTAATAAGTCCCGTCGAGTACCAAATTTAAAAAACCGTGTAGATGATGCTACTGAACAGGCTGTTATTAATTTCGCAATTCAATATCCTGCATATGGTCAGCACCGTACTAGTAATGAATTACGCAAGA
>NZ_VOYN01000024.1:0-49972 GCF_013420275.1 Acinetobacter sp. YH01020 | reverse complement strand
GTTTGTATACAGATGTTAAAATGCTGTGCTGCTTTTCGCACAGACATTTCATCTCGAATCATAATTTCTATGACTTTGTCTTTAAAATCTTTTGAATATCCCATATCTCTATTGTTCTATAGTTTTTTAGGATTTGGCTATAGACGTGATATTACACCGCAAACAACTCAATTACGTGCATTACCCCAAAATGCATTACAAGTTAATGAGCAATTCTTTAATAAAAACTATAATCACATGTGGCGGCGTTTGTTTTTCAAACAACAAAAAGATGCATTCTTAGTCCCCGATGAGCTTCTAAAGAGAACTTATATTGATGGTTCACTGGTATTTAAAGATAATGTTTGGTATGGAACTAAATTTGCAAAACATTTTTTAACCGACCTAGAAAATTCATCCATTAAAATAAGTAACGAAAAAAAATGGAACCCTTATCAATGGAAAGAATCGGATCAAAAGCTAAAGCAATGGAATTGTACAATCTTTAAAACTTATCAAAACAACCTTAAAGAATTTGATAAAAAAGATAATGAAATTAAATCTCTAAATGAAATATCATCAAAATCTATCAATGATTTTTGTTCGTGATAGAAAAAAGCAGGCCACGGCCTGCTTTTTTAAAATGGATAATTCATTCATACTATTAACGACGTTGGTTATAAATCTGCTGCGCTGCAGGTAGATTTTTACGCATCGCTTCAATACGTTGTGAGTTTGATGGATGCGTTGATAAGAATGATGAACCTCCCGCACCTTCAAGCTTATTCATTTTTTCCCAAAGCGTAATCGCCGCTTGTGGGTTATAACCTGCACGTGCCATTAACATTAAGCCACCTTGGTCTGCACGGCTTTCCAAAGAACGTGAATAAGGCAGACCTATACCAATTTGACTACCCAACTGCGCGGCCGCAGTACCAAATTGACCGACATTATTACCTGCCGCACTTAAACCAATATTCAATGCAAGATCAGTTAAGGCTTGCGCTCCCAATTTACTTTTTGCATGCTCTTCAAGAGCATGGACCATTTCATGTCCCATAACTGCCGCAATTTCTGCATCAGTTAAATTTAGTTTATTGACGATACCTGTATAAAATACAACTTTACCGCCTGGAGCGACAAAGGCATTGACTTGGTCTGATTTCATGACTGCCAATTGCCATTGGAACGCTTGACCCGTTTGGTTCATTTGGTCTGCAAATGGGCGAAGTTTGAGGAATACTGAATTAATTCGTTTATACGTACTTGATGAAGTATCTAACTGATTTTTAGAACGCGCATCTGTCACCATTTTGTTATAACTTTGTGTTGCTTGCGCGTTCAATGTAGCAGTATCCGCTCCTGCCATATCTGCCACTGTCGCACAGCCCGAAATCGTCATTACACCGGCCATACACAGGCTCGTTAGAATTATTTTTTTCATTAAGGATACTCCAGACCATTAAAATATAAGTGAATTTATGGATATTATATTCTTATGATTTGGAGCTTAAAACGAAGTTATAGCGACTTATAATAGTATTTATGTAATTTTTTTAAGCTGAAAATTGAAGAACCAACCAATAGATTAAACAAACCACATTCAAGCCCAAATACACATGCATTAATGGCTTAATTTTTTCTTCTAACTGCACATTTTTTCGCTTAAAAAATAGGACAGCATTTTGTATCAAAACTATGGGCACAAGAATACAGGCAATAATCACCGACAACCCAATCAGGGCTTGATAAATTAATTGTGGATCTTGAGTTTGGGCACGAATGATCATCATAGCAATAGTGGGTGCTCCCCCCATCGCAAATAATAAAGAATAAAAAATGGTGGTCGAAATATTCTTTTGCATCCTGCACTTCTCTTCCTAATTCAAATTGCATTTTAGCAACTCAACACAAAGTGTGTAGCGTACTAAAATGCAACTTTAGTCTTGAAAACCGCAGATATTAACGACGTACTCTCGAAGGTGTCGCATTTTTATAATATTGCTGCGCTTCCGGCATCATTTTTTGCATAGCAGCAATACGGTCATTATTGCTTGGGTGTGTAGACATAAATTTGCTCAGTGCGTCGTTGCCACTGTTATCATTCGCATTCATTTTTTTCCACAATGAAATCGCCGCTTCTGGATTGTATCCAGCCTTTGCCATCATCACTAGGCCACCTTTATCCGCGCGACTTTCCAAATTACGTGAATACGGCAAGCCCACACCAAATTGACTACCCAAATCAAGCAAGGTTGCACCATAGCCGCCTGCAGCATTGCCTACATATTGTGAACCGATACTCACCGCAAGATTGGTTAGTGCTGAAGCGCCAATTTTATTTTTTGCATGTTCTTCTAAGGCATGAACCATTTCGTGACCCATGATTGCAGCGACTTCATCATCCGTAAGTTTGAGTGTTTCGACGATTCCTGTATAGAAAACAACTTTGCCACCGGGTGCGACATAGGCATTGATTTCTTTAGACTTGATCACGGCAACTTTCCAATCAAAAGCCTGCCCTGTCTGGTTCATTTGATCTGCAAAAGGTTTCATTTTCCAGAAAACACGGTTTACTTTTTGATAAGTCGCAGACTTGGTATCGAGCACTTGTTTGGTCTGTGCGTCTTTCAGCATTGCGTTATAAGACTGTGTTGCCTGTAAGTTCAAAGATGCAGAATCAGCACCTGCAAGATCAGCAATCGTGGTACAACCTGATAAAGAAGCTGCTACGGCAAAGCATGCCAAAGATTTTTTATAATTCATCATGATCTCTAGTTATTTATAAAGAGTGTCAAATATATACAAAAAATTGACTGACTCAATATTTTTATGCTTATTTTTTCAAAATCTTTATTTTTCCATCATTTAAATTTAATCAACTTTTTTGAAGTTGTATTCTTCGTTATATAAAAAAGCCCCGCTTTCGCGAGGCTTTTACATCTTAATTCAACAACATTATGCGTCGAATGGATGACGTAATACGATTGTTTCATCTCGGTCTGGACCAGTTGAAATGATGTCGATTGGACATTCAATCAATTGCTCTAAACGTTTCACGTAGTTAATTGCATTTTGTGGCAATTGATCTAGTGATTTCGCACCGAAAGTAGACTCAGACCAACCTGGCATAGTTTCGTAGATCGGTTTTAAAGTTTCAAATGCAAGCGCATCAGAAGAACCTACACAACCAGAATCAGCTGCTTCGTAACCTACACAGATTTTCACTTCTTCTAAACCATCTAGAACGTCTAGTTTAGTTAAGCAAATACCAGAAAGTGAGTTTACTTCTACTGAGCGACGCAGAATTTCAGCATCGAACCAACCACAACGACGTTGACGGCCAGTAGACGCACCAAACTCAGAACCTACTGTACCCAAGTGTTTACCGATCGCATCACCAACATCGTTCGCAGCATCATAAACAAGTTCAGTTGGGAACGGACCAGCACCTACACGAGTTGTGTACGCTTTAGTAATACCCAATACATAGTCAAGGTGTAATGGACCAAGACCTGAACCTGAGCTTACGCCACCAGCAGTCGTATTTGAAGAAGTAACGTACGGATATGTACCGTGGTCAACGTCAAGAAGTGAACCTTGCGCACCTTCAAACATGATTTTCTTACCTGCTTTACGGTAAGCATGAAGTTCGCCAGTAACGTCCATCACCATAGGTTCGATGACTTTACGCCATTCGTCACATAGAGCGATCACATCTTCAACTTTAACGGCTTCAACACCGAAGAATTGAGTCAATTGGAAGTTATGGTACTCAAGAAGCTCTTCTAGTTGAGCTTTAAGATGAGCACCACCACGAACCAAGTCAGCAACACGGATTGCACGACGAGCCACTTTATCTTCGTATGCAGGACCGATACCACGACCTGTTGTACCAATTTTCGCATTGCCACGTTTTTTCTCACGTGCTTGGTCAAGTGCGATATGGTGTGGAAGGATCAATGGACAGTTTGGAGAAATACGTAGACGTTCACGTACAGGCACGCCTTCTTTTTCTAAAACTTCCATTTCGTGGATTAAAGCTTCAGGTGATAAAACAACACCATTACCAATTAAGCACAATACGTTGTCACGTAAAATACCAGATGGAATGAGGTGTAATACAGTTTTCTTACCACCAACCACAAGTGTATGACCTGCGTTGTGTCCGCCTTGATAGCGAACTACCGCAGCCGCTTGATCTGTGAGCAGGTCGACGATCTTACCTTTACCTTCGTCGCCCCATTGGGTACCAAGTACCACAACATTCTTGCCCATAATAGCCTCATTGCATCATGCTGTTAAAATTGGAAAAAACGTGTGTGCCCGCAGGCACATCCGCGATTAAATTTGTTTGATTGTCCACTCGCCATTTGCATTCACCAACTGGTGCGTTGCATATGGTGCAGAGCTTAAATCATCATTACCTAACAATTGAACCACACTGAACCCTTCGGTACGTGCTGCCTCAATTGCCTTTAATAAATCTGCTTCGATGCCTTTTGGTGCAACCAAAAATTGGCTTTTCTGAACTTGACCTGCAGTTAATGCATATAAGTCACAAGAGAAACCTGTTGCTGGACGCGCACGGCCGAAGTGTTCACCAATACCGTCATAACGGCCGCCTTGAGCCAATGGCGCAGCACGGTTTGGTGCATATACGGCATACATTAAACCAGTGTGATAATGATATGAACGAAGTTCTACAACATCGATACCAATATGTAGTTCTGGCCAACGCACCTGAATTGCGGCTTGTGTCGATTTCACTGCATCAAAAGCCAGTTTAAATGCTTCGTTATTTAAAACTTCAGCACTTAAATTTGCTTGTAACGCATCTAAATCACTTGCAAAACGACCTAAGGTATAAAAATCTTGACCGAATGGAAGCTTTTGTGTGAATTCAGCAAGTTCAGGTAAAGCTTTACGTTGATACAAGTCAGATAACTGACGTTCAACTACTTTGCTCAAGCCAGCTTGTTTCACCATGCTGCGGAATAAACCGACATGCCCTAAATCAAGATGGATACCATCTGCATGACCTGCTTTAGCAAGCAAGTTGATCATGACATCAATCAGTTCAACGTCAGCATCAATGCTGTCTGAACCAAATAATTCTGCACCTAACTGTAAAGGTGCACGTGTGGTATTAAAACCCTGTGGTTTAGTATGTAGTACTGTACCAGCGTAGCAATAACGAGCTACACCTTCGACAGGATGTACATGCGCATCAATACGAGCCACTTGTGGTGTCATATCGGCACGCACACCAAGCAAACGACCTGAAAGTTGATCGATCACTTTAAAAGTGGCTAAGTCTAAATCTTGATTCGATTCTGAAAGAGAAGATAGAGATTCGATGTATTCAATGAATGGCGTGTACACCAACTGATAACCTCGAGATGCGAGGAAGTCTAATGCTTCACGACGCAAAGATTCAATCACTTGCGCCTGTTCTGGCAGTACATCAGCTACACCATCAGGTAATAACCATGTCTCTGAAATGGGCATGTTGTAAACCTAAATTCTTGTCAGCGCGGAACAAATCCGCATAAAAAAATCGGGAGCACACCCGATTTCTCCTAGTTTAGCACGATAGTTTTACGCTTGCACACGACTTTTTCATAAAAGATGCTTCAGCATTTATTACTTCATAAACAGCTTTAATTTTTACAACTAAATATATGTTTATGCTTATATTTTAAAATTCTGTGAACGTTATTTTTTAACCATTTGATAAAAAATAATCAGCACCCTGCTTTCTATAGATGAAGTTTTAAACAAAGTTATAAATATGATCAGGCTCAATAACTTAATTTAAGACACGAACATCAATCCAATGGAAGCGCTGTAGTTTGTTTAACGGCCTGTAAAGGTATCTCTGTTTTTACATTTTGCACACTGGCAATCTGCGTTAAATGATGAATCTGAAACTTTCGATAGGCTTCTAAATCTGCCACGACGATACGTAAGAAAAAGTCACAATCCCCTGCCATGAGTTGACATTCAACGACCTCAGGCATCGTTTGAATCGCTGCGACAAAATCATTCACGGTTTTTGCATCTTGACCTTTTAGCCAAATCCGCGCAAATACCGTTAAACTTAAATTCAATTTTGACTGATTCAGTAAAGCAACATATTTCTCAATATAGCCTTCATCTTCTAGTTGCTTAACCCGTCTCAAACACGGCGAAGGTGATAAACCAACAAGTTGGGCCAATTCATTATTTTGTAGTTTTCCATTTTGCTGTAATGCTTGCAAAATGCGTTTATCTATCTGATCCATCAATAAAGGCACTAAATTTCACAATAATCTTTATTTTAGCAATTTCATTACACAATAAAAGCAATCTTCCATAAAATAGCTGCCAAATGCTGCTCAGATATCCATAAAATATTGCTTTCGATCTCGCTTAATGGAAAACGTCATGTTGATGTTTAGACAAAGTACACTCAATCACACCCACTCACAGCATTCTATTGAGTTTAAACGAGGTCTAAAAACATCTATTCCAATGCTGCTGGGCATTATTCCTTTTGCATTAGTTTTGGGTGCTCAGGCAACACATAAAGGCTTTTCTAGTTTAGAAGTACCGCTTTTGACTGGTCTTAACTTTGCCGGTGGTTCTGAATTTGCCATTTTGCAAGTTTGGACCAATCCTCCTAATATTCTCATGCTGATGTTTATTACGTTTTTAGTGAATAGTCGGCACCTATTAATGGGGGCGAGCCTTGTCCCGTATTTACGACATCTACCGAATCGTAAGGTTTATACCGCTTTATTTTTTATGTACGATGAAAGTTGGGCTGTGGGTTTGGCTGATGCGCAAAAAAAATCTAATGTTTTGGGAATTCAGCGCGCCTTTAGTTTGATGTTCTATGCAGGCTTATGCTGTGCTCTATATTTGATGTGGGTCGGCTTTACCACTTTAGGAGCAATGATCGGACCGATACTTGGCGATATTAGTCGACTTGGTTTTGATATGGCCTTCCCTGCTGTATTTCTTGTTTTACTACGTGGCATGTGGAAAGGCTTTAAAGCGGCGCGTCCATGGCTGGTCAGTTTGATTGCCGCATCTCTGGCTTATTTGTATCTCCCTGCGGGCTGGTATGTTCCGATTGGCGCAGTTACGGGTATTGCTTCTGCATTTTTCCTAATTGGAGATGATGTATGATCCACTCTAGCACCCTGATCGCGATTCTATTTATTGCCTTAACCACTTACCTGACCCGTATCTTGGGTTATGTGTTACTGAAAAACCGTAGCCTCACCAACAAACAACGTCAAATTATGGAAGTTGTTCCCGGCTGTGTGTTGATCTCAGTGATCGCGCCTTATTTTGTTAAAGATAATCCTGCTGATTTGATCGTGATGGCCATTACCCTATTTGCAGCATCACGTTTTTCATTATTGCCTACCGTTGTGATTAGCATGCTTTCAGCAGCCGTGTTAAGACAAATTTTGATTTAGTCCCATACGATCATATGTTGAAAAACGCGTGAACTACGATTTGAACCCAATGACAATAAATATTGAGAATCATCTTATTGGATAAAAAAATACCCATACCTTGAGATTACATGCTTCATGCAGATATCGAGCTATGGGCAGTCTTCTTTATCTTTCGATTAGTTTTGATCGGTTTTGACCACTTTTGCCAAAATGTTCACCAATTCTGCATTTTGCAATTCAACTTGCTGTAATTTGTGAGTGGTTTGATCTAATACTTCTTGCTGGATATGCATTTTCTTTGCAAGGTCTTGCATAATTTCCAAGGTCTTTTTCAGGTTGGCTTCTAGATGCACCACTTTTTCTTCAAGTGGCAATGTTTCATGCGCGGTAGATTGCGATACGTCACGATTAAACTGTAGCCAAATTAAAAATATAACCGCCAGCGCCAATAATAAAATAAATCCCCAAAGTAACATCAACATCATGCTCAATACTCTTTATATATTTCTTTGACTTTCATCTTAAACAATAAATCGGCTGTGCTTGAATATTTTTTAAAGTTTTTCAATATTTTCGAGATACATCAACGTCATTACGCATGATTTTTCATCTAATTTTAGAAAATAAAAAAACACCTACAAGCTAGTAGATGTTTTTTATATCGGATAAGTTTGAATTTTTAAAGAGAATGAAAGCTTTCACATAAATCGAGTAAGCGGTTCGCATAGCCCCATTCATTGTCATACCATGCGAAGACTTTTGCTTGTTTTCCTACCACCATGGTTTGATTCAAATCGACAATCAATGAATAAGGTGAATGATTAAAATCACTTGAGACCAAAGGTTCATCGGTTACTGACATAATTTCATGATAATCAAAACGTGCAGCTTTGCTTAACACTGCATTTAACTCATGCTTGGTGATAAGCGATTGGGACACAAAACTTAAATCGATTGCAGCGACATTGATCGTCGGTACACGAATCGAATAGCCATCGATTCGATCTTCCATTTTCGGCATGACCCGTTTCAATGCCCCTAGAGCTGAAGACGTCGTTGGAATAATATTTTGACCCGAAGCTCGCGCACGACGTAAGTCACGATGTGCATGATCCAATACAGACTGATCCGCAGTCACAGCATGAATTTCTGTCATGAGTGCTGTGTCTATAACAAATGCATCATCAATAATTTTGACTAAAGGCACCAAAGCCTGTGTGGTACACGACACACTCGAAATAATTTGATCCGTCGCTTTGACTTCATGATGATTAACACCATACACAATCGCAGCATCAACACTGTCAAACGGCGCCGCACCAATAATCACACGTTTGGCACCTGCACCAATATGTTGTGTGGCTGCCTCTCGCGATCTAAATAAACCTGTGCATTCGAGTACCACATCGACATTCAGTTGCTGCCAAGGCAAAAGACTCGGCTGTGCTTCATTTAAAACTTGCACTTTGAGATGCGCTTGAGCACAAGAGATATCTAGAAAAATAGCGCCATCTTGTTCAATGATTTCGACTTGGCCTGCAAAACGACCATGGGTGGTGTCATATTTAAACAAATGCACCATGGTTTCCACATCAGCGACATCATTTATGGCAACAATTTCATAATGAAATTCTTTTGGATTTTCAAACCAAGCGCGTAATACATTGCGTCCGATTCGACCAAATCCATTAATTGCCACTCGCTGCATGACCAATCCTTCGTTTTGAAACAAAAATAAAGCATCTATATGTTAATGGATTTCAACATGAAAACGTTATCATTTATTCGTTTAATGCTTATTGGGCTATATTTTTATAAAGCGTTAGCGCCTGTTTAGATCTAAATATTAGCTTCACTGAAAATGTACAGCACCAAGATCAAGTCCAAACACTATGATTAAATTGGATGTAAACATGCACTTTCCCCAATGAACTGAAAAATATAAATGCAAAGCACCTTCACGTAGAGCATTTATCAACGTGCTGAATTTGAACATTGAAAACTTTCCAAGACATATAAATAAAACGCCGAAAACAGTGCTCACTAGATTAATCAATAAATACTTTCAGCGTTCCAAAGGTTTAAAAATCTAAAAATATAGGTGCTAAATTTAAAACATATAAAAAGTCATAGAGATAGCCGAAAATCATTGGTCACTACACCTTTTTCCGTTATAATTTAGCGTTTTTAAATTTTATGTCAGCATCTCAAGCCAGCTTTAAAATTTTGTAAGACTTGCTTGATATGCTATTACCAAATCGAAATTAGGAGAGACTTGGTTGTGAGTACTCGTTTTATGACATCAGCTGAAATTCGCGAAGCTTTTTTAAGCTACTTTGAATCGCAAGGGCATACACGTGTCGCGTCGAGTTCTCTGGTACCTGCCAACGACCCAACACTATTGTTCACAAATGCTGGTATGAACCAGTTTAAAGACTGCTTCCTTGGTCTTGAAAAACGTGACTACGTTCGTGCAACTTCTTCACAAAAATGTGTCCGTGCCGGCGGTAAACACAACGACTTAGACAACGTTGGTTATACAGCACGTCACCACACGTTCTTTGAAATGTTGGGTAACTTCTCATTTGGTGACTACTTCAAACGTGATGCCATCACATTTGCTTGGGATTTCTTAACCAACGAAAAATGGTTAGGTCTGCCAAAAGATAAACTTTATGCCACTGTTTACCATACAGATGACGAAGCATTTGATATCTGGAACAAAGAAATTGGTCTAGACGCTTCACGCATTATCCGTATTGGTGACAACAAAGGCGAAAAATACGCTTCAGATAACTTCTGGGCAATGGGCGATACAGGTCCTTGCGGTCCATGTTCTGAAATCTTCTTTGACCATGGTGACCACATTTGGGGCGGCTTACCGGGCACTCCTGAAGAAGATGGCGATCGTTTCATCGAAATTTGGAACAACGTATTCATGCAGTTCAACCGTACTGCTGATGGTGTTCTGCATGCCCTTCCTGCACCTTCTGTAGATACAGGTATGGGCCTTGAGCGTATTTCTGCAGTTTTACAGCATGTAAACTCAAACTACGAAATTGACCTATTCCAAAACCTACTTAAAGCTGCTGCTGAAATCATTGGTTTAGATACCACTGAACTTGAAGCAAAAGCACAAGCAGAAAACAAACCAGTTGAATACCCTGCTTCACTTAAAGTTGTGGCTGACCATGCACGTTCTTGCTGCTTCTTGATTGCAGACGGTGTTAACCCGTCTAACGAAGGCCGTGGCTATGTACTTCGCCGTATTATCCGTCGTGCAGTACGTCATGGTAACAAATTGGGTGCAACAGGTTCATTCTTCCATAAAATGTTGCAGCCGCTGATCGACGCGATGGGCGCTGCTTATCCTGAGCTTGCTGCACAGCAAGCACGTATCGAAGCACAGCTTTTGAAAGAAGAAGAACAATTCGCAAAAACTTTAGAGCAAGGTTTGAAATTGCTTGAAGGTGAATTGGCTCAACTTAAAGGTTCAGTGATTCCGGGCGAAACAGTATTTAAACTTTACGATACTTACGGCTTCCCGACTGACTTAACAGCAGACATTGCACGTGAACGTGATTTAACGATTGATGAAGCTGGTTTCGAAGTCGAAATGGCGGCTCAACGTCAACGTGCGCGTGATGCTGGTAAATTTGCTGTCGACTACAACTCAATTGTGAAAGTTGAAGGCGAGACTCAATTTGACGGCTATGACGCAACTCAAGGCCAAGGTCAAATTGTTGCAATCTACAAAGACGGCGAACAAGTTGATGAAGTTTTTGAAGGTGACGAAGCACTAATCGTTCTAAACCAAACTCCGTTCTATGCAGAAAGTGGCGGTCAAGTTGGCGATACAGGTATCTTCAAAAACGAAACTGGTATTTTTGAAGTTCAAGACACCAAAAAATCAGGCGGCGCATTTGTACACCAAGGCATCGTGACCATGGGTAACTTAAAAGCGGCTCAAGCGGTTGAAGCGATTGTTAAAGCAGATATCCGTGCAGCAACATCGCGCAACCACTCTGCGACTCACCTGTTGCATGCAGCGCTGCGCCAAGTTTTGGGTACGCACGTACAGCAAAAAGGCTCATTGGTTGCCAGCGAACTTTTACGTTTTGACTTTGCCAATGATCAGCCTGTTTCATTTGAACAGCTTCAAGAAATTGAACGCATTGTCAATGCCGAAGTGATTGCCAACACTGCTGTTTCAACTGAACTTTTAGACATCGATGCGGCCAAAGAAAAAGGTGCAATGATGTTGTTCGGTGAGAAATACGGTGACGAAGTACGTGTACTTTCAATGGGTACAACCAAAGATGAGAAAAACTTCTCTATCGAACTTTGTGGTGGTATTCACGTAAAACGCACAGGTGACATCGGCCTATTCAAGATTACATCTGAAGGCGGTGTTGCTGCAGGCGTACGTCGTATTGAAGCCGTTACGGGTACTAAGGCAGTTGAAGCTGCGCAAAAAGCAGATCGTGACATTCATGCAATCAACGATTTGCTGAAAGCGCAAAAAGATCAAACTTTAGAAAAAGTTGAAGCTTTGTCTCACACAGCGTCTAGCTTGCAAAAACAAATTGAACAATTGAACCAAAAACTCGCGAGCTTCCAAGCAGCTGAGTTATTGAGTCAAGTTCAAGAGATTGCTGGCCGCAAAACCTTAATCACTACTGTTCAAGGTGTAGATGCGAAATCACTTCGCAACTTGCACGACGGTGTGAAATCTAAGTTAGACAATGCTGTGATCGTGATCGCAGCGGTTGATGCCGACAAAGTGAGCCTGATTGCTTCAGTTGCTAAAGAATACACTGCTGCTGTAAAAGCAGGTGACATCATCAAACACCTTGGTCAAGAACTTGGCGGTAAAGGTGGTGGTAAACCTGATATGGCTCAAGGTGGTGCGCCTTATAGCGACAAACTTGAAGCGGTAATGACTGACCTCGTTGCATGGTTAGCTGCAAAATAAGACCAAAAGTCCTATAGCTCAAAGTGACTCACCTCCTTTGAGCAAATCAACAGGTTTAAGCAGTGTGTTTTTTAATGCTGGATCCTGCTTAAACATTGTTGATGCGTGAAAGCGCAAACTCAATCATCATGTTGAAACTAATATTCAACCTCTGGCTAAATGATGAAAATGGAGTCTAAAAGGCTGGGTTCATGTGAATCCCCTGCAGACACAAAGTATCTATTTGAACTCCTCCTACCTTGGAGTTCATGAGCTACGTGGTATATTAAAATCGCGCTCAAGTGCGGTCTTAAAATATGTGTAAGTGCTTTAAGTCTTTAGACTTATTTACTTGGTAAGGATAGTTATGGCATTAATCGTTCAAAAATATGGCGGTACCTCAATGGGTACTCCAGAGCGCATTTTAAATGTTGCTCGTCGTGTAAAGCGTTGGCATGATCACGGTCACAAAGTTGTGGTTGTTGTATCTGCAATGAGTGGCGAAACCAATCGTCTACTTGCTTTAGCGAAAGCCATTACCGAAACACCTGATCCACGCGAATTAGACCAAATGGTGTCTACGGGTGAACAGGTAACGATTTCTATGTTAGCAATGGCACTTAACTCTATTGGTGTTGAAGCTAAATCACTTACAGGTCGTCAAGTTGGTATTAAAACCGACAGCGCATTTACCAAGGCGCGTATTGAAGCGATTGATACAGATGTATTGACTTCAAACCTTGACGCTGGACGTGTCATTGTTGTGGCAGGTTTCCAAGGCTTTGATGCCGAAGGTAACACTACGACTCTAGGTCGTGGTGGTTCTGACACTTCAGGTGTTGCATTGGCTGCTGCACTTAAAGCTGACGAATGTCAGATTTACACAGACGTTGATGGTGTTTACACCACTGACCCTCGTGTCGCTCCAAAAGCTAAAAAAGTTGATCGTATTTCTTTTGAAGAAATGCTTGAAATGGCATCACTTGGTTCTAAAGTCCTTCAAATTCGCTCTGTAGAATTTGCCGGTAAATACCAAGTGCCTTTACGCGTATTATCAAGTTTTGATAATGACGATGATGGCGCATTCGACGAAAACTTTAAACAAAACGTCGGGACACTAATCACCACTGAAGCGGAAGACAACATGGAACAACCAATCATCTCAGGTATCGCGTTCAACCGTGATGAAGCTAAATTAACTATTCTTGGTGTACCGGATAAACCAGGTATCGCTTCAAACATCCTTTCACCAATTGGTGATGCCAATGTTGAAGTGGATATGATTATCCAAAACGTTGAAGAAGACGGCACAACTGATTTCACATTTACAGTTAACCGTAGTGAATTATCAAAAGCGAAAGCCATTCTTGAAGCGACTGCACAAGAAATTGGTGCACGTGAAGTTGCAACTCGCGCAGACATCGTAAAAGTATCGATTGTTGGTGTTGGTATGCGCTCACACGCAGGTGTTGCAAGCAAAATGTTTACTGCTCTTGCAAAAGAAGGCATTAACATTTTGATGATTTCGACTTCTGAAATCAAAATTTCAGTGATCATCGATGAGAAATACTTAGAGCTTGCTGTACGTGCTCTACACACTGCATTCGGTCTAGACCGTGAAACAGGTGAATCAAGTGTACGTGCTTAATTAACCTTGCTGTGTGTCAAAATTTGTCATTGTTAGACAGATTTTGAAAAACATCGTAAAAATTTAGAGCCACTATAGTTTTTTTTATAGTGGCTCTGTTATATTAAACCTGAGGATTTTAAAATTTACTCAGTTTGCGACTGTCACAATGATTGTTTCAGATGCACTGCTAAATTTTTTGCTTTTACAAGTTATGAATTTTACATAACAGATCATTTGCAGGTTTTGCATTTTGCAAGGAGAGAAACATGCTGATTCTGACTCGTCGTGTCGGAGAAACATTAATGATTGGAGACCAAGTTAGCGTGACTGTACTTGGTGTTAAAGGTAATCAGGTTCGTATTGGCGTGAATGCTCCAAAAGAAGTATCTGTTCATCGTGAAGAAATTTACCAACGAATTCAACATGAACGCGCAATGCACGAACATCTCCAAAACATTGATCAAGAATATCAGCCATCTTTTGAAGAAACTGATTATTCCCAAAATAACTATAATCGCTAAGATTTAAGTTGTTTAAATCATAAAGCGGCTCATTAGGCCGCTTTAAATTTATCTAGAACATGCTTTTACTATAGACGTTCAACTAAGCTTTATTACTACCCTTCTAGAACTTTACGTACGGGGCCAAAACTGCGGCGATGTTCATCAATCACCCCATACTGCGCAATCGCTTCGAAGTGCGCTTTGGTTGGATAGCCCTTGTGTTTCGCAAAACCATACTGTGGATATTTTGCATCTAGCTCAACCATTTCGTGGTCTCGAGTCACTTTTGCCAAAATACTCGCAGCCGAAATCTCTGGATGAATCGCATCTCCGCCTACCACAGCATCACAGCTCATCGCTAAACCAGCTGGGACTTTATTACCATCTACCAACACGTGTTCTGGCTGTACATTGAGTTTTTCCACTGCACGACGCATTGCAAGTAATGATGCTTGCAAAATATTGATCTCATCAATTTCTTGTGCGGAACTTTCAGCAATCGCCCAAGCCAAGGCTTTTTCTTGAATCTCAATAAATAACTTTTCACGTTTTTTTTCAGTGAGCTTTTTAGAATCGTTTAAACCTTCAATCGGGTTATTTGGATCTAAAATGACAGCTGCCGCAACAACCGAACCCACCAATGGACCGCGACCCGCTTCATCTGCACCAGCAATTTTCATATATCTCTCACTCAAAATAAAATACGACCCTTAATTTGGATTTGCTAATACTCAGCAATACCAATGTCTGGGTCGTATAAAATGTTCTAAATCTTAGTTTTTAAATGTTTCGATCACGCAAGCATTTAAAGTATTTGTCACAATTTTAGCCGCAAGATTAGCTTGTGAAGTTTTATCCATTGCTGCTACAACCAAATCCGTTGCAGTCACGCTAGTTGTCGCTTTCTCGCCTACACATGAACACACTTCAGTTTGTAGTTCAGATTTTTGAGTTTCTGTTAATAATTTTGAACCTGTTTTCCAGTAGCTGTTGTTATTAAGCTCAGTCACGCATTTCGCTTGAACACCCACTTTAACCGCCATCATTGCCAAGCTGTTTGCTGAAGTTGTACCTGTAGAACTTGTACCTGTTGTACCAGTCGCAGCACATGCAGAAAGAACAAGCGCTAATGGCGCTAGAACAGCAACTAATTTTTTCACGAATATTTCCTTTGTTCTGTTAATTAACGCGCATATTGTGCCCCAAATCACACACCATCCGATATGACTATTTAAAATAAATTCGGTAATTGTGTAGTTAATCATCAAAGCCTGTGTTGCATATTCACAACACAGTGTCCCGATTTTAAACGACGCATATTTTTGTGGTCTGTATTAGAATCTGCATAAGATTGAACGCTTAAATAATCAACATGAGCAATAACACACAATACTACACTCGAACAGCTCAGGTCTTACATTGGCTGATGGCGATCATATTCATCGTGGCATAGTTAATTGGCTTTTATAGTGGCAATTTTCTGAGTTATGACGTCGATG
Organism: Acinetobacter sp. YH01020; assembly: GCF_013420275.1. NCBI lineage: Bacteria > Pseudomonadati > Pseudomonadota > Gammaproteobacteria > Moraxellales > Moraxellaceae > Acinetobacter > Acinetobacter sp. YH01020. The sequence goes on along the minus strand of NZ_VOYN01000024.1, from coordinate 33,953 downwards.
GCAGCTTTAAAGGACAAGTCATTACCCTCCATAAAAATATTGCGACTACGATTATTTTTTTTGGTGGTGATACGAATCTTTTGGCGCTATACCCACCCCACACCTGAATTACCTGACAGTATGTCATCCGGCATGAAAACCTTGGCACATTTGGGTCATTTAGCACTGTATTTTGTACTACTGGCTTTACCGATTACAGGTTGCTTATTTAGCTGGAGTGCAGGTCACCCTGCTCCCGTATTGTATTTGTTTGAAATACCACGTTTGGTACAAGATAATTCTGAATTATTAGCCATCGTGAAACCATTACATATTTGGATTTCTTGGGCAGCAGGATTGCTCTTAGTGGGTCATATTTTGGCAGCATTGAAACATCATTTTATTGATAAAGACCATGTGCTCAAAAGCATGACACGACAACCAAAACCCTAATAAAGACAAAATAAAAGCCACATCATGTGGCTTTTATTGTGAGCATCATCTTTTAATTCAGCACTTGCTGAGCACAGCCACGCATACTATTCAAAACCGCTTTAGAAATCAGTTTATTCTTTTCAGTTTCATTCACTGCAGCAGTCATCAGATCTTTCGCACTAATATCATCCATGGCATGCTCACTCACGCACTGACAAATCGCAGTTTGATTGTCTTTTTTCTGTTGAGCACTCATAAACAACGCAGCGCCTTTCCAAATTTTAGAACTATTTAATTCTTGCGAGCATTGATATTCAATCACAGGCTTTAGCATACGCTGACTTAAACTTGATTTATCTGCAATAGCAGCCGATAAAATCAATACTGAGGCTAAAAATGTAATCGATGGGGCAAATATAGAGCGATTTGAATGAGAGAAAAGCATGATTTAAACATAAAAAAGGCAGTGAATATTCACTGCCTGAGATTATACGCTGATTATTAATTCAACGCTTCAATCTTTTTAATCCAAGCTTGCTTTTCAGCAACTGAAATAAATGATGCTTCAAAAGAGTTGATTGCCAGTTGCTTTAACTCTGCATTGCTTAGATCAAGCGCTTTGGTGATCGCAATGAAGTTATCATTAATATAACCACCAAAGTACGATGGATCATCTGAATTGACGGTCACATGCACACCTTGTTGCAATAGACGGCGAATATTATGCTCAGCCATATCTTTGACCACGCATAGCTTTAAATTGCTCAATGGGCAAACGGTTAATGGCATTTTCTCTGCAATTAAACGTTGCATCAAAGCAGGATCTTCTTCTGAACGTACACCATGGTCAACACGATTTACTTTCAACAAATCCAAGGCTTCCCATACGTATTCTGCTGGACCTTCTTCCCCTGCATGCGCAACGATAAGAAAACCGGCTTCACGGGCTTTTGCAAAAACACGTTCAAATTTTGATGGTGGATGACCCACTTCACTCGAATCTAAACCGACACCAATAATTTGATCTTTATATGGTAAAGCTTGTTCTAGAGTTGCAAATGCTGCGTCTTCAGATAAATGACGCAAAAAGCACATAATCAGATGTGAGCTAATGCCCAGTTTCGTTTTAGCATCATCACACGCGCGTTGTAAGCCATTCAAAACCGTTTCAAAAGCAACACCACGGTCTGTATGGGTTTGTGGGTCGAAGAACATTTCAGTATGAACCACATGATCTTCTTCACATTTTTCGAAATATGCCCATGCTAAATCATAAAAATCTTGCTCATGAATCAGTACATTTGCACCTGCATAATAAATGTCTAAAAAAGACTGTAAATTATGAAAGTTATACGCTTCTTTTAATTCTTCGACTGATTGATAAGGGATTGCAATATTGTTGCGTTGGGCAATTGCAAACATGAGTTCAGGCTCAAATGTCCCTTCAATATGCACATGTAGCTCTGCTTTTGGCAAAGCGCGAATCAGCTCAAGTTGATCCATCTCTTATCCTCATAAAAATAAAAAAGGGTGCAAACTGAGTTTACACCCTTTCGCTGTTTGACAGTATTAACCGCCAAATGCAGCAAATTTTAATGCCCAAAGTACAGCAATAATCCATACCATATACGGTACAGTTTTCGCCTTACCTGTAAGCAATTTAACTAATGCATAGCTGATGAAGCCCATTGCAATACCGTCTGCAATTGAATAGGTAAACGGCATAAATACAATTGTTAAGAATGCAGGGACTGCTTCAGTAATATCATCCCACTCAATATGAACGATACCTTGAATCATCAACACGCCAACAAACAACAATGCTGGCGCAGTTGCAAAACCTGGTACAGACTGAGCAAGTGGTGCTAAGAACAATGCCAAAATAAACAATACAGCAACTACAACTGCAGTTAAACCTGTACGACCACCGGCAGCAACACCTGCTGATGATTCAATATAAGGCGTAGTTGATGACGTACCCAATGCCGCACCCGCAACAATTGCAGATGAGTCTGCAAATAATGCTTTCTTCAAACGTGGTAATTTACCGTCTTTTAATAAACCTGCACGGTGTGATACACCGACCAATGTACCTGTAGAATCAAATAAATCGACCAAGAAGAATACAAAGATCACGCCAATCAAACTTGCGGTGAATAGACCTTCGAAGTTCATTTGCATGAATGTTGGAGCGATTGAAGGAATAGCACCTACAACACCTTTAAATTCGTTGAAGCCCAGCAGGGTTGAAATTGCAGTAATCACCAAAATACTGATGATGATTGCACCTCGTACTTTGAAGTGATGCATAACCACAACCATCAAGAAGCCAAGTAAAGCTAACAAGACAGACGGCTGTTTTAAATCACCCAGACTGACCAGTGTTGCAGGGTTATCAACAATAATGCCGGCATTTTTCAAAGAAACCAGCGCAAGGAATAAACCAATACCGCCGCCGATCGCCAGTTTAAGCGACATTGGAATCGCATTGACAATCGCTTCACGGATTTTGAACATGCTGATAGCGATAAAAACAAGGCCAGAGACAAAAACAGCTGCTAAAGCAGTTTGCCAATCCACGCCCATACCCAAACATACAGAATAGGTAAAGTAAGCGTTTAAACCCATACCGGGTGCTAAGGCAATAGGATAGTTAGCAACAATACCCATCACCAAACAGCCAATGGCTGCTGCTAAACAGGTTGCGACAAAAACAGCGCCATGATCCATACCCGTTTCGGACAAAATCATTGGATTGACAATAATGATGTAACACATTGTCAAGAAAGTAGTTACACCTGCAATGACTTCTGTTTTGAAACTGGTTTTGTTTTCGCTCAGTTTAAACAGACGTTCAAGCATGTTCTCGGAAGATGGATTAGGAGTCGTCATGACCTAGCCCCTATGAAGTAAACTTTATGCATATAAGCATTCCACAAAATTAATCATGTGATGTATTCATCATTAATTTTATGTATGCCTAAGCAACGAATATGCCAATTCGGCAGATTGTAGGCTTTAAAAAATCCTATTTTCAACAGCATACAACACAGTACAAATGTTGAAATTTGCAAACAAAAAAGCTGCATAAACCTATGCAGCTCCTCTATTTATGTCATTTAATTCGTATTTAATATCAATAAATACTGATCAAATTAATTTCGGCAAATTATAACACATTGATTTTTTAATGTTTCCACATTTTCATCGCTTTTCAATTTAGTAAATTTAAGACATTGTTTTCTTTATAAAGTTTCAAATTATTATATATAAAAACAAAATATCAATATTTAAACGAACACTTCAAGACCATGCTTGAGCTCAATGCAAAAGCAGCAAGATTGATTTTTTTTAGCGCATATAAGGTGATGCGCTCAAATCATCATTGAACACATGATTAATTTCTTGCTGTCGCTTTAACTCTGCATTCTTATAAACACTAAACCCTAAAAACACAATGCTGAGTATAAAAATTGGTATCAGTATTTTTTTCATAACAAAATTTTATTCATGTTTAAATATTTAGCTATAATAACAAAAAACTTAAACAAAAAAGTGATGTATTTCACAATTTTATATCTTATTAAGTCATTTAATAAGCTATTTGTTCGATCAATGTTAACTTTGTAATATATTTTAGACTGATAGACAAGATAATAACTGAATGTTTTTTCGAAGCCTTTTCCGCAAAAAACCTCAAATCATAGATCATTTCACCTGCGAAATTTAAAGCACGATCAATTTCACAGACCCACCATTACATCTCGAATGAAGAAGATAAAAAAAGCCGCTGAGTTCTAAGCAGCGGCTATTCATATTCTTTTCGGTCTAAGTTTTTCAATTTCGAAATTAAGCGGCTTGTTGTTCGTCTCGCTTAAAGACCAATTCGCCCTTTAAGCTACTCTCTGCATCGAAATAATAACCATCGGTATTGAACGACTTGATATCTTCAATACGTTCAATTTTATTTTCCAACAAATAACGCGCCATTAGGCCACGTGCTTTTTTGGCATAGAAGCTGATGACTTTATATTTGCCGTTCTTTTGATCCAGAAAAACAGGTTTGATGATTTCGGCTTTAATTTTTGATTCTTTGACCGACTTATAGTATTCATCTGAAGCGATGTTGACCAAAAGTTCAGAGCCGGCTTTTTCCAAATCGTCATTGATGAGATTGGTGATTGTATTATCCCAAAACTCGTACAAGTTATGTCCACGTGGGTTTTGCAACTTGGTCCCCATCTCTAAACGATATGGCATCATTAAATCCAGTGGACGCAATAAACCGTAGAGACCCGAGAGCATACGCAAATGGGTTTGTGCGTATTGAAGGTCAGTATTTGCAAGTTGATAAGCATCTAAACCGGTATACACGTCACCTTTAAAGGCAAAAATTGCTTGACGTGCATTGGCAAAATCAAAATCAGGCTGCCAATCTCGGAAGCGCTCAACATTTAAAGTCGCAATTTTCTCACTGACACTCATCAAGCTTGAAATTTCACTTGCCGACAATTTACGTGCGACTGAGATCAATTCTTCAGAATGATCTAATAGCCGTGGTTGAGTGAATTTTTCAGTCGGTAAAGCGGTTTCGTAATCTAAAGTTTTTGCTGGAGAAATTAAAGCGAGCATAAACATCCTGATTAATTTTTAATTAAACAAACTATAACAGTAGAGTATTTTCAAATCCAATCTGTGTTTTAGATAATATTAATCTGTAAACTATAGACTCTCCCGCTTTCACATTTTAGTCATTATGTCAGAACAAATGTTCATTCAAGGGCCGATGGGTCAACTTGAAATTTTTGTTGATTATCCACAGGGTGAAGTGAAAGGATTCGCGGTAGTTACACACCCTCACCCATTGCAAGGTGGTACACCACAGCACAAAGTCCCTGTGCTTTTAGCGCAAATGTTCTTAGAACGTGGCTATGTTGTTTACCGCCCAAGTTTCCGTGGTTCTGGCCAAAGTGCAGGAATACATGACGAAGGCAATGGTGAAACCAAAGACACTATGCAAGTCATTGAATTTGCTCGTAACCAACATCCGAACCTGCCATTTTATGCAGGCGGTTTTAGTTTTGGTGCAAATGTCATGACTAAATGCTATGCCCTATTGCCAGTAGAATTGCAGCCTGTACAAACTATTTTATGTGGCCTACCAACCACAACAGTTGCAGGTGTACGTCACTATGTGACACCGCATATCAAGGGGGATATTTTATTTATTCATGGTGAAGAAGATAATGTCACACTGTTATCTGACTTGATTCAGTGGGCCAAACCACAGCGCCATTTAATCACGGTTTTACCAGGTGCAAACCACTTCTTTACAGGTTATCTAAAACAGCTTCGTATCGCAATTTCACGCTTTTTAGTATAAAAAATACAAAAAAATGAGTCAGCTTAACTGGCTCATTTTTTTTGCCTAGCGAACGCTCTATTCCCCCAATATTTCAGATAAACTGAACTACTCGCTTTTCGATTTATCCATTTTTTTTTGCATTAGCGATCATAATTCGTTCAACATGTAATGACTTAAGCCGATGCTCGTTTAATTTTGATTACGCCTCAATTTTTTATCTAAAAACCAATAATTTACTTGTTTAAATAATCAACTACAGAAATAATACCCAGAAAAATTAAGATAAAATTTAGAGGGAAAAATGAAATTTATTGTTGCTGTGATTTTAAGTCTAGGCATTGCAGCTTTGGTCTATTATTTTAATTCACCCCCATCCACAACGACAAATTTGCCAGCATCTACGGTTGCTGCGAACGATGGTCCCAAAGCCTATTTGACTGCGTCATACAAGATGAATGTCGATGGTCGTGATTTTAGCTTAAAGATGGTCTATGACTTTCCCAACAGCCAAGTGTGTGAAGCCCAACTCAACAGCACTGACACCATGAATATGATTTCAACCTTTAAGCAACGCTGTTCGAGTGACTCGGTGTGTAAAGAAGCTGAAATTTCGTCTTGTTCATCTTTTACCGATCAAAAATATAAAGATATGCTCGATAAAAACTATCATGACACCCATTATATTTATCTTAGCGATAGCAAATTGACTGATCAACGTGGTGTGATTGTGTTTTGGGGACTCAATGAACAAGAGTCAGAAAAAATGTGTGACTATGTGAAAAAGAGCAATCGAACTATTAATCCTATCAATATTGAATGTCTATAACGTTGTTCGATACACCGTTAAAAAATAAAAAAGCAGCACTATGCTGCTTTTTTATAGATGATTTTTAATTCAATTTTTCAGTTCATTTCGTCATTTGTTTCCATTGAAACTCACTATACGAGTCTTCTTCTTTTAAACTGTTTTCGACCGCTTGAGCCAATTGATTCAACAAACTTTGCTCAGTAATACGATCTAACCAATCTTGGTCTTCATCTGGATAAGAGGTAATTTCACAGACTAGACGACCTGATTCATCCTGCCCCTGACATGTCACTGAAAGTGGCAATTCATGTTGATCGACACTGACTGCAATCTGATCACCACTTTGCGATAACGTTTGAAAGCCATATTTCTCAAGCTTACTTGCTAAAAACTCAGCCACTTGAGTTTGCGTATCAGCACTGCTTTCAACTCGATTTGAATCGCTATGGGCGGTGAATTGTAGTTTTCTCATGTATCTATCCAAAGACATTCTTGTTGTATAGTTTTAGCATAAGCAATTAAAACCAAACAGCCAAGCATTTGCTTGGCTGTTGTTGAATAAATATACAAATTTAGTGAATTATTTATTCACTTACCGCAATCGTTAAACCGGCTTGAGTCGCTAGCTCTGTAAATGTCGGGAAGCTGGTCGCAACAGTTTCTGTACCCACGATATTAATTTCACCCGAAGTACGTAAACCTGCCATTGAGAAGCTCATTGCAATACGGTGGTCATGATGTGATTCGATTTGACCACCTGTGAAGATTGCACCCCACTCACCCGCTTTGCCTTGACCTTCAATGATAATGCCGTCCTCGGTTGGCGTACAATCGATACCCATAATTTTTAGGCCATCTGCCATCACTTGAATACGATCCGACTCTTTCACTCGAAGTTCAGCTGCACCAGTCAAAATGGTTTGACCCTCTGCACATGCAGCAGCAATAAATAACGCTGGGAATTCATCAATCGCCAATGGCACTTGATCTTCTGGCATATGAATGCCTTTGAGTGTACGTGAACCACGAATACGAATATCTGCAATCGGCTCACCGCCAGCGATACGTTCATTTTCAACAGTCAGGTCAGCACCCATCTGTTTTAAAATTTCGATCACACCTGTACGTGTTGGATTAATGCCGACCGCTTCAAGTGTGACATCTGAACCTTCAGTAATCGCTGCACCCACCATAAAGAATGCTGCAGATGAAATGTCAGAGGGTACTTGAATGTCTGTACCGACTAACTTGCCACCACCTTGAAGTGAAATGCGGTTGCCTTCTGTTTTCACGTCATAACCAAATGCACGAAGCATACGCTCTGAATGGTCACGTGTCGGTTCTGGCTCAGTGACAACAGTTTCACCTTCCGCCCAAAGACCTGCCAACAAAATACCAGATTTTACTTGTGCAGATGCCATAGGTAAGTCGTAGTGAATACCTTTCAGGTTTTGACTTCCAGAAATAGACACGGGCGGCGTACCACGCTCACCTGTGGTTTGAATTTGCGCACCCATTTCACGTAATGGTTTTGCAATACGTTCCATTGGACGTTTTGATAATGACGCATCACCCGTCATCACCGAATCAAACTTCTGTGCCGACAACATGCCTGAAAGCAAACGCATTGAAGTGCCTGAGTTACCCATATACAAAGCGCCTGCTGGTGCTTTTAAACCATGCATGCCTACACCATGAATGGTAACTTCGCCGTTTTTAGGTCCTTCAATACTCACACCCATATCGCGGAATGCTTGGAGAGTTGCCAAGGCATCTTCACCTTCTAGAAAACCAGTGACATGCGTTGTGCCTTCTGCAATAGCACCAAACATGATAGAGCGATGTGACACAGATTTATCACCTGGCACAGTAAATTTACCTTGGAATTGCTTTGGACCCGGTAAAATTTTGAATTGCTGTGTCGTCACTTTATTTTTCTCCATCAGTGGTTTCTTTGCGAGCATGTGATTGAAATGTTGGCGTGCCGCTTGTGCATGTCCCAACAGTCCCATCAACGCTTGTGAGTTTTCATCTTCAATCAGTTTGCGAAGAATAGCCAATTGTTTTTCAAAGCCATCTACCGCATTTAAAATTGCCTTTTTATTGGCAAAAAAGATGTCATGCCACATATGTGGGTCGCTTGCAGCAATGCGTGAGAAATCACGAAAACCGCCAGCGGCATAACGGAAAATATCTAAATTGTCTTCTCGGTTCGCGAGTTGCTCAACCAAGTTAAATGCCATCAAATGCGGAAGATGACTGGTATGGGCCAACACTTCATCGTGTTTTTCCACATCCATGCAAATCACTTCCGCTTTAGCAGCTTGCCACAATTGAATCAGTTTCTCTACAGCCCAATCTGCACTGCTAGGTAAAGGTGTCAAAATCACTTTGTGATTAGCAAATAAATCCACTTTACCGGCATGCACACCTGTCAGTTCAGCCCCAGCAATCGGATGCCCTGGTACAAAACCAGCAGGTAATTGCTCACCATAGACTGCTTTCGCTGCATCAACGACATTGCCTTTGGTACTTCCAACATCGGTAATAATCGTCTGTTCGGATAGATAAGGCTTGATCGCTTCAAGGACTTTTTGTGTCGCACGTACAGGCAAAGCCAAGACAACGAGATCTGCACCTTTGACCGCTTCAGCAGGATCGCTATAACCCTGCTGAATAAGCCCTAAAGCTTTTGCATCTTCTAAAGTTTTTTGTGAACGCGTAGACGCCACAATTTCCTTAGCCAATCCTTCAGCAATCATGACACGAGCTAGGCTTGAGCCAATCAGTCCAAGCCCAATAAAAGCAACTTTTTCAAATAGTGGCACAGACATGACTTAAGCTTTAACCTCTAAGCCCAAAACTTTAGCCAATGCCGCTAAGAATTTAGCATTTTCAGCTTCAGTCCCAATTGATACACGTAAATGCTCAGGGATACCAACTGGACGAACAATCACACCTTCTTTTAATAAAGCATTGAAAGTCTGTGCAGGATCTGCTTTTACATTTACTAAAATGAAGTTGGCACGTGAAGGTACATACGCTAAACCTAAAGCATCAAAGCCTGACTCAAGTTGAGCCATACCTGCTTTATTGACTACACGTGATTTTTCAATGAACGCTTCATCTTTAAGTGCAGCAACTGCAGCAACCATTGCTAAATGGTTGACGTTAAATGGTTGACGAATACGATTGAGGAAATCCGTCACTTCAACTGAAGCCAAGGCAAAACCAACACGTAACGCAGCCAAGCCATAGCATTTTGACATGGTACGGCTAACGATTAAGTTTGCGTATTGATCTAAGAATTTCAAGCTGTTGAAGTTTTCTGGGAAATATTCCACATAGGCTTCATCTAAAACCACGATCACATTTGCAGGTACTTTTTGCATGAACGCTTCAAATTCAGCTTCTTCAAACCATGTACCTGTTGGATTATTTGGGTTCGCAATAAAAATCAATTTAGTATTGTCTTTGATTGCCGCAGCCATTGCATCTAGGTCATGTGAAAAACCTTTTGCAGGCACTTCAATCGCTTCAGCATTAATGGCTTGTGTCACCAGACCATACACAGCAAATGCGTGTTGGCTATACACCACAGAGTCTTGCTCTGAAACAAAAGCACGAGCAAAAATTTCTAGAAGATCGTTTGAACCATTACCCAACGTAATACGGTCATGTGCAATACCAAATTGTTTTTCAACTTGGTCTTTCAAAATAAAACCGCCACCATCCGGATATCGACCAATTTCTGCAAGTTCAGCAGCAACCGCTTCTTTCACTTTGTCAGAACAACCCAATGGGTTTTCATTTGATGCGAGTTTTACGATATCTGTAATACCCAACTCACGCTCAAGTTCACTAATTGGTTTACCTGGTTGGTAAGGCTTTAGCTTTGCAATGCCTTCATTGGCTGGGACAAACGTCATTTTACACTTCCAGTTTTTTCAAATGATGAAGGTGATCAACTCCTGATGGAATTGATCACAGTTGTGATCTTAAAGAACAGCAATCGGATATGAACCCAATACACGAATTTCTTTTACTAACGGACGAATTTCTTCAATTGCCGCTTTCACGTTTTCTTGCTCAACATGACCTTCCAAGTCCACAAAGAATACATAAGCCCATTTTTCTGGTAATGCAGGACGTGTTTCGATACTTGTTAAGCTAATATTATGCTTGGCAAACGGTGCAAGAATTTCAAGTAAGGCCCCCGCACGGTCATGCGCAGAAATCAACAATGAAGTTTTATCATTGCCCGATTGCGGTACTTTCTCACGACCAATCACCAAGAAACGAGTAGTATTTTCAGGATTGTCTTCAATATTGCTATGCAAAATTTCAAGGTTGTAAATGTTCGCAGCGACTTCAGAAGCAATTGCTGCTGAGTGCCATTCATTGCGAATACGGCGTGCAGCTTCTGCATTTGAACTGAGTGCAACACGTTCTACACCTGGATAATGAGCATCTAACCAACCACGGCATTGCGCCAAAGTTTGTTGATGAGCATAAATTTGTTTAATGCTGTCTTTACGTGTGTTTTCAGACACTAGGAACTGGTGATGAATACGCAGCTCCACTTCACCAATAACATTCAGATGTGAAGATTTGAAGCAATCTAGGGTGTGGTTCACTACACCTTCAGATGAGTTCTCTACAGGCACTAAACCATAGTGCGCACTGCCTGCTTCTACTTCGCGGAATACTTCATCAATCGTTGGAAGAGGGCGAACAACAGCGTCTTGACCAAAGTGTTTCAACACCGCCGAATGTGTATATGTCCCAACTGGACCTAAGAACGCAATACTTTGCGGTGCTTCAAGGGCTAAACAAGCCGACATGATCTCACGGAATAAACGTGCCATTGTCACATCAGACAATGGGCCTTCGTTACGATCCATAACTTTACGTAAAACTTGTGCTTCACGTTCAGGACGATAAAACAGTGGATTCTCTTCAGCAGCAAATTTTGCTTTTGCAACTGCCTCAGCTAGTTTCGCACGACGATTGATAAGTTGTTGAATCTGCATATCAACAGAGTCGATATCTTCACGAATTTGAGCTAAGTCCAGAGAAGTCGGAGTGTTTTGATCATCGTTGATCATTGCTATGTCGCCCTTCAAAAAAATTTTGCAAACAGTATAACAATAGTTAGCTTTCAAATGTTGCGCAATACGACTTTGATGGTTTCAGCCTTAAAAACATACAGTTGATTAAAGCTTCATCAGCTTAACTTAAGAGCCAAAACAGCCAAACTGATAGGTAAAGCCATAATTAAGGCAAATCTTACTTTTTGACGGCTTTATTGATCATTCATCTTGAGCAGCACAATAAGTAGCCCTTCTCCTTTCTAGCTAATTTGAATAGATCCATCTCCTTGTATAAGCCCATCAATCAATTTGTTTCATTGGTCATTTCATTTTTAAATTTTGCTCTCAATACCTGCAGCAAAATAAAAAATTCAAAACTTGGCTTTCATGGCATAGAAATAATTTGAAACTTAAAGATGATCTGTATAAACACTTGGTCATTGATCGTTTTTTCAGTGACTTAATAGGCACTTTCATCTAGTGTTTACAGTCATTGACGCATTTATTACAAAAGACACAGGTAATTTTTATCATTGCTTTGTAGTCTAAATATCAGAAAAAAAATAACAGACCCATAGGTACAAGTATGCACAAGAAAATTGCAGTGTTAGTGACCTACGATTTTGAAGATATTGAGTATCTTGAGCCTGTAGAGGCATTTCGAGCCGCTCGGCACAGCATTATCAATATCGAAGATCAGGTTGGAAAAATCGTTCACGGCATTAAACGCCGTTCCCAGATCACCATTGACCAAAGTATCGACGACGCCTCTGTGAATGATTTTGATGCCTTGTTTATTCCCGGCGGTTATTCCCCAGAGAAACTCGCTTTAGATGACCGTTTTATCTATTTTGTACGTAATTTTGCAGATAGCCAAAAGCCGATCTTGAGCAGTTGCCATGGTCCACAGTTGTTATTAGAAGCTGGTGTCATACAAGGTCGCCATTTCGCCCAATCTGAAACGCTGAAATCTGCTTTACTAAACGCAGGTGTGGTGGTGTCGGATCAATCGGTCGTGAATGATAATAACCTGTATATATCGTCTCGCAGTACTTTAGATACCCCTGAATTTATTGAAGTCTGTCTGCAAGTTTTGGGGCAACCGTCATTATCATAGGTCTCAATATATTCACTTACACTCAACCGCACAATCTAATTCAAATAAGCAAATCTATAGAAATACATCGTCTCTATAGAAATACATCCTAAAAAAAATAGCGAAGTCTTCACTTCGCTATTTTAATTTCAGCCTGATAAATTGTTTATCGACCTAAAATACTTCGTGCCACGATTTCTTTCATAATTTCATTGGTGCCACCGTAGATTTGCTGAATACGTGCATCGACAAAGAAACGTGAAATTGGATATTCCGTCATATAACCATAGCCACCAAATAATTGAAGTAGATTATGGGCCACTTTCATTTGCATATCGGTAGAGAAGGTCTTGAGGGCTGCTGCAGTTTCAACATCAAGTTTGCCTTGCATATAAAGCTCAACATTTTGATTATAAAATGCCGCTGTAGCCAATTCGTCAATCTTAGCCTGTGCCAAGACAAAACGAGTATTTTGGAACTGTCCGATCGCCTGTCCGAAGGCTTGTCGCTCTTTAACATACTGCGTTGCCACATCAATGGAACCACGAATCGCACCAATTGCAGTCGAGGCAATTGCGGTGCGTTCACGCGGTAACTCTTGCATCAAGTAAGCAAAGCCTTGTCCAGCTTGACCCAAAAGTTGCTCTTTTGGCACTTTGACGTTGTCATAAAACAACTCTGAAGTGTCTTGCGCATGCAGACCAATTTTGTCGAGGTTGGTACCTTTCTTAAATCCATCCAAATGTGTATCGACTAAAAGTAGTGACACGCCTTTGGCACGTGCTTGCGGATCGGTTTTCGCCGCCAATACCACTAAGTCTGCATGTTGACCATTTGAGATAAAGGTTTTCGAACCATTGAGAAGATAATAATCACCCTGCAAAATTGCACTACTGCGCATAGACTGCAAGTCCGAACCTGCTCCCGGCTCTGTCATACCAATAGCACCGACCACTTCACCTGTGATCATTTTCGGTAACCAATATTGTTTTTGTTCTTCTGAACCAATGTGCAAAATATACGGTGCTGCAATTTCAGAATGGCATGAAATACCTGTCGATAATGCACTAAAACCTGCTCGCGCAGATTCTTCGACTAGCATCAGTGAATAATGCGTTGGGACGCCATAGCCGCCATATTCTTCAGGCACATCCACACATAAAAAGCCATTTTCACCCAAGGCATTCCATACTGATCGCGGCATAATGCCTTCACGTTCCCATTGCTCATAATGTGGTGCGACATGCTCTGCCATAAAACGGCGAAAGTTATCTCGAAATAATTCTAAGTCTGCATCATAAGCCAGCATGTGTTTCTTCCTTGGTTAAGTTTGTTGTTTTGTTGAACTCCATCCTATTGCAGTTTAGAACAGCCGTCATGCCTAAAAACTAAAGCGTTCAAATTTGGCTTTAGTTCTGCATTAAAAAAGGAAGCCGAAGCTTCCTTTTTTAATTACATCTTTTACATCACAGCATCTGCCTTAGGCATGATGTGCATTGCCTTCTTCTTGCATCTGACGGTCAATTTCTTCAGGATTTGCTAAAGCAAAATCCAGTTTTTCTTTGTCTAATTGACCCACCCATTTCGCAACCACAATCGTTGCCAATGAGTTACCGACAAGGTTGGTTAATGCACGTGCTTCTGACATGAAACGGTCAATACCAAGAATCAATGCCAAACCAGCAACAGGAATATGCCCCACAGCAGACAATGTTGCAGCCATGACAATAAAGCCTGAACCCGTCACACCCGCAGCACCCTTAGATGAGATGAGTAGGACCAACAACAACGTGATCTGATGCGAAATATCAAGCGGTGTATTGGTCGCTTGTGCAATAAAGATTGCTGCCATGGTCAGGTAAATAGACGTACCATCTAGGTTAAATGAATAACCTGTTGGAATAACCAGACCCACTACAGATTTTTCTGCACCAGCAAGTTCGAGTTTTTTCAACATACGTGGCAGTACAGATTCTGAAGATGACGTACCCAGTACAATCAAGAGTTCTTCGCGAATCATACGAATCATTTTGAGGATACTGAAACCGCAAATACGTGCAATTGAGCCAAGTACAAGAAAAATAAACAGCAAACAGGTAATATAGAAGCAGATGATCAACTGACCCAATTGCGCCAAACTACCGATACCATATTTACCAATGGTATAAGCCATCGCACCGAAGGCACCAATTGGCGCAAGCTTCATGATCATGTTTACAATGTTAAAGAATACATGTGCAATTTGATCAATAAACTTCAATACAGGCTTACCTGCATCACCAAGTTTATGCAATGCAAAACCAAATAATAAGGCAAATAATAGAACTTGAAGAATCTCACCCTCAGCAAACGCACCAACAACGGTGTTTGGGATGATATTCATAAAAAATTCTTGGGTAGATTGTGCTGCACCAGATTCAACATATTTAGAAATACCTGCAGTATCTAAAGATGCTGGATCTACGTTCATGCCTACACCAGGTTTTGCAATATTAATCACTGCAAGACCGATAATGAGTGCGATGGTCGAAACGATTTCGAAGTATAGTAAAGCGACCCCACCTGTCTTACCCACAGATTTCATGCTTTCCATACCTGCAATACCACTTACCACGGTACAGAAGATCACAGGTGCAATAATCATTTTAATCAGCTTGATGAAACCTTGTCCTAGTGGATAGAACAATTCACCCCAGCCTTTTACGTATTGCTCGGTACCATTGATAATTTGCGTGCCACTTGGTGAGAAATGCCCCACCAAAACACCCGCAATAATGGCAACGATCACTTGAAAATATAGTGACTTATAAATTGGTTTTTTAGCCATGACATTACTTCACGATATATTTCTGCTTCAAAGAAATATTCAGTTTTTGTCTATTTTCAAAAAATAAACAGCCCAAAACCCCTTTGTCTTCGACAAAAGAGCACCAAAGGTATTTGACTTAGCCAAATACAGAAAAACGAAATATGTATGGTGATTAAATAATCACATCAGGACCTGATATAAAATCAGCGCATTGATCAGGAGATGAAACACATACTAAAGTAGGTTAAATTTTACCTGTTTTTTAAGGGCTTGTTCTGCCACAAATGTTAATTTCGGTTAAATAATAGACCGAGTTTATTAGACGATAGTCTAAAGACATCCTTTTTAAAACCTGTTATCAGGCTGAAAAATACCAACTATAGAAGTAAACTATCCTTAAGTCCTAATTTTAAGCCCCGTATTTGCATGAACAATAAACGAAATATTTACAAAGATTTTGAACATCCTTTTGCGCAATTTGTCCGTATCGTGGGTAAAGGAAAGAATGGTGCACGTTCGCTCACTTATGATGAAGCCTACCAAGCGTTCAGCATGATCTTAAAAGATGAGGTTTTAGACGTTCAATTGGGCGCTTTCCTGATGTTATTGCGTGTAAAAGAAGAATCTGTCGATGAACTCACTGGCTTTGTCCAAGCCTCCCGTGATCAACTCAAGTTTAAAAAGCTTGATGTCGATTTAGATTGGTCATCTTATGCAGGTAAACGTAAACATTATCCTTGGTTTTTATTGGCCGCATTAACGCTGGCAAAACACGGCTACAATGTCGTGATGCATGGTGCTTCAGGTCATACCATTAACCGCCTTTATACAGAACAAGTATTAGAGTATTTGGGTTTTCCTATTTGCCAAAATGATACAGATGTGGAACAGCAGCTCAATCAGCGTCATTTTGCTTATATTCCGCTCGACGTCATTTCGCCAATACTCAGTGATCTAATTTCACTGCGCAATGTGATGGGTTTGCGTTCCCCAATTCACACCCTTGCCCGCCTAATAAATCCGTTTAATGCCAAAGCCACCATGCAAGCGATTTTCCACCCAGCCTATCGTGGATCACATCAACGTGCGGCATTCCAATTGGGTTATCAAAATAGTGCTGTCATTAAGGGTGAAGGTGGTGAATTCGAACGTAACCCCGATGCAAAAACCTTAATTTGTGGCATCAAGGATGGTGAAATGTATGAACATGAATTGCCTAAACTGACGGACAACCGCAGTCCCGTCGAAGAAGAACTCGATTTGGCCGTCTTTAAAGCCGTTTGGGACGGTCAGCAGACACATCAATATGGTGACATCGCGGTCACCGAAACCATGGGAATCGCACTGTATACCATGGGTGCCGTCGCAAGTTTTGATGAAGCGATGCAAAAAGCCAAAGCGCTTTGGGCAGATCGGTTCTAATATAATTATTGTGGCTCTAGACTAGGAGAGTGAATCATTTCTCTGAATTCACTCTCCTATTTTTTCATATTTAACTGATGTTACGCGCGTAAAAGTAGTTACGCATTTTTAAAATGATTTTTTAAGTCTATTCGACGGAGTCTTGCATCTAGGGTTTGAATAAAGGGATTAGCCTTCGGCTGGAAGTACTTTTGTTTCGGCAAAAGTACCCAAAACCATTGTCATCCACAAAACTCGTTCACTACCGTCAAATTATCCAAAGTATCGCAAAAACATTTTTGATTAGAAGTAGCCCTGTCTCAAACACTTGCGGATGACGTTACCGCGTATCATTCTTTTATTTGAATCAAATTGCGCTTCTAATGTTACTGCGTAACATCAGTATTTAAGTTGATTTCTGACTTTAATTATTTCCCCTACTTATTCAGCTTTAATCGGAAAATAAAAATCCACCCAAAAAGGATAATGTTTTCCAGAGCGATGAATATTTTTCAATTCGAGTTGATCGCCGAGTTTAATTTGAATGTTATTCGACTCATATCGCCCAGACAAATAGGCATCTTTACGTTGCCCTACTAAGCTGGAACAATATTTCTGATGGCTTTGAATTTTCACCGATTTAAAAGCGGCTTTTGCCTTTTGAATTTTAATTCCAATCAGCAACATGGGCGAGCTATCATTTTTGATTTGTGTATATTGAGTTTTTGGTTCAGCAAATTTGCTACTTGAAATAACGATAACCTGCATTAAACATTCAATTTTATTTTCAGCAAAAACCTGACCCGACAGCAAAGCAATCACTGTACTCATCAAGTATTTTAATTTTATTGATTTCATTTAAATATTTTTTACTTATTTTTAAGATTTAAAAAAGCCATATGATTGATCTAACCATATGGCTTTTTGAAGTGAATTCGATTAAACGAAACGAATGGGCTTGAACTCAGGTTCTTCCACATGCGAGTCGCAATGCTCATCTTCTTCTTTGGTCCCGCGGTCGATATAACCACTACGCTCATCTTCTGGCAAATGTTTAATTTCCCATGCATACACCGCTTGCATACAAATTTGACGTTGTTCTTGAGTCAGCGCTACGCCATTTGGCCATTTACCAATTTCAATTGCCGTTTTTAATCGACCAACAATTTCAGGATCGAGTACGGCAAGCATCTGTTCAATATTCATAATTAATCCTGCTTTAATGAGTCAAAATCTTGGTTCCAGCCTAGCTTGGTACGACATGCCATATAGAAGTCATAACCAGGTGGATGTAATAAGTTGAGCTTAAATGGATGTTTGCGGATATGTAAACTATCGCCTACACCCAATGATACACTGTGTTGACCATCGGCACTGACCATTGGTAGAACACGATTTTCACGAATCAAAATTTTAATTTCGCTTTGTCCGCCGACGACAATCGGCCGTGACGACAAAGTATGTGGATGCATTGGCACTAAGGCAATCGCATCCATACTTGGGTGGACAATCGGACCACCACCAGATAATGCATAAGCTGTAGAGCCGGTTGGTGTCGAAACAATTAAACCGTCACTGTGTTGGCGGTATACATATTGCCCATCAATATTCAGTTCAAAGTCGATCATGTGTACCGATTTACCCGAGTGCAGCACAATATCATTTAAAGCTACAGCATCATAAATCGACTCGCCTTTCGAGCGAATTTCCATTTCCAACAAGAAACGTCGGTCTAGCTGAAACTCACCTTTGAGCACTTGATCTAACTTGAAAATCACTTCTGTCGGTTTGATATCGGTCAGGAAGCCCAAACGACCACGGTTCACCCCAATCACAGGGGTATTATATTTCACCAAGGCACGTGCGGCATGAAGCAATGAACCATCACCGCCGACAACGATCACCAAATCGACAACTTCACCCAATAAATTACGGCTGACCGTCTGAGTATTATTGTAGGGAACCAGCTGCGCTGTTTGCGTATCAAATACAGGATGTAATCCCAAACTCAAAATATGATCGTGGATCAAACATAGGGTTTCGATCACTGATGATTTGTCTGGACGACCAATCAACCCAATGTTTCGAAATGATTTATGTGAAATTTGCACCTGCGCTTTTGCTCCGCTTCGCCTCATTGGTATCATATCACTAACAGAAATGATTTAAAAAAACTTTAAAGTTTCGACTTTAGTGAAGTAGCTTCCAATATTTTGCATACATATAACAGTTTAAATATTGCAAAATACTGAAAAGCTTCGCATGATTAGCAAAATTTCTCAGGGTATTATCACTATTTATGAAGTCTGAACGTGGCATAGGCATAATTGCACTGATTTTTTCGCTGTTGATTATCGGCGGATTTCTCGTGTTCAGCATTTATCTTATTCGTCTAGATAATATTGTACGGGATAAATTCGAAGGTCAACGTTGGGACATTCCAGCCAAGGTATTTGCTCGTCCTTTAGAAATTTATACCAATGCGCCTGTAAGCCAAGCAGACCTCAACCAAGAACTGAAACTTTTGGGCTATAACGCTCAAGATAGCTATGCGAAAACAGGGAGTTACGTTACTTCTGGCAATGTGACCTATATCCATACGCGTGGTTTTGACTTTGGTGATAGTGTCGACCCTGAACAAGTCCTTAAAGTGACCTTTGGTGAAGATCAAATCACTGAAGTAAGTGCGACTAAACCTTCAAGTAGTGGTATTGCCCGTTTAGAGCCGATGTTAATTGGTGGTATTTATCCTCAGCACAATGAAGACCGTGTGCTGATTAAACTCGATAAAGTACCTAAGCCTTTAATCCAAGCTTTAATTGCTACAGAAGACCGTAATTTCTATCAGCATCATGGTATTTCCATTCGTGGTACAGCACGTGCCATCGTGAGTAATGTCACAGGTGGTAAACGTCAAGGTGGTTCAACCCTCACTCAGCAATTGGTGAAAAATTTCTATTTATCGCCTGAGAGAACCATTAAGCGTAAGGCCAATGAAGCCTTAATGGCGATGCTGATTGAACTTCACTATGACAAAGATGAAATTCTTGAAGCTTATTTAAACGAAGTGAACTTAGGGCAAAACGGTAACTATTCCATCAATGGTTATGGTTTAGCTTCACAATTCTATTTTGGTTTACCGCTGCGTGAACTAAATATTGCTCAGCAGGCGTATTTAGTCGGTTTGGTTCAAGGTCCGACCCTATATAATCCGTGGAAAAACCCTGAAAGTGCGATTAAACGCCGTAATATTGTGTTAAACAATATGGTGGTGATGGGCTATTTAACTCAGGAACAATATGAAACTGAGTCTGCACGTCCATTAAATGTCATTACAAAACCAACATTGGGCCCTTCTCGCTTCCCAGACTATATGGATATCGTGCGTCGTCAACTGCGTACTGAATACCAAGAAAGCGATTTGACCAATCAAGGTCTGCGTATTTTCACCGCGATGGACCCGATTGCACAAACTCGTGTACAAACTGCATTTAAAGAATCTGTGGCACGTTTAAGCAATGCCAATCCAGCACGCTTGAAAGAATTACAAGGCGCGGTACTGGTGTCTCATCCTGAAAATGGTGAATTGGTTTCAGCAGTGGGTTCAACGCAGGACTTTACTGGCTTTAACCGTACGATGGATGCTAAACGTCAAGTTGGTTCATTGCTAAAACCTGTGATTTACCTCAGTGCGATAGAATCCAACCGCTATAACTGGGCGAGTCAAATCGAAGACAGTCCTATCAGCATTCAAAGTGATGGCAAAGCTTGGACACCAAAAAACTATAGTGGTGGTGCACATGGTGTCGTACCAATGGTCGATGCCCTATCAAACTCTTATAACCTCTCTGCGGTACGCTTAGGTCAAGAGTTCGGTATGTCGACTTTTATTAACCATCTGAAAAAGTTTGGTGTGACTTCTAATATTCCAAGCTACCCTTCGATTTACCTCGGTGCTATCGATATGTCACCGATGGAAGTGATGAGTGTGTATGGCAACTTTGCAACCGGTGGCTTCAAATATCCAGTGAAAGCTATTCGTTCAGTGGTCGATGCCAATGGTCGTTTATTAGATCGTTATAGCTTAACGGTACAACCGACTATTGCACCTGATGCAGCCTTTATCTTGAACTATGGTTTACAACAAGTGATGAGTTCAGGGACAGGCCGTTCGGCTTATGCATCATTACCAGCTTCACTCAAACTTGCAGGTAAATCAGGGACAACCAATGATACGCGTGACTCATGGTTTGCAGGTTATTCAGGTAATTACTTAAGTGTGGTTTGGTTAGGTTTAGACAACAACAAAGTTACAGGCTTAACTGGTTCGTCAGGAGCACTTCCTGTTTGGACCAATGTCATGAAGCAGTTACGTCAAAAACCAGTTAATTTACGTCAACCAGACAGCGTACAGTGGCATTGGTTAGACCGTTATTCAGGTAATTTATCTGCACAGCATTGTACAGGTGCGATGTATATTCCTCTGTCGCGTAACTCTATTCCAAATCAGGCTACGGCATGTGGTTCGACACAATATGAAGTAGAACCTTACACAGTTGATACTGAAGAGACGCAGCCAACTCAGGAACAAAATGATAGTTTAGGTGACTACATTCGTGAAAGTGATGTCGATAATGATCAGGGGACATCTGATCAACCTCGCATCATCTCAAGTGGAGAGTATTCAAATTAAACTGCAAAAGATTAAAGTTTTAAAAACGTTCAGTATTCTGAGCGTTTTGACGATCATTTTGGCAGGTTGCCAAACCATGATCGAACCTGAGCAAAAGCCGACTGCTCCACCTGAAAAAAAGGCAGATATCCATGACCCTTCTGGGGTCATTATTACACCATATGACCATCCAGAAATTAAGCGTCAACGCATCGTTATCCCTGAGCAGAAAACCCAAATTCAAAAGTTTGATGATGGTCGTGACTTACCTGCATTCAAAAAATTGATGCAAACTACGCAAACCGCTTATGCCAATGGAAAATGGAATGAAGCTGAAAGTGCTGCAACTCAAGCACAGCGTTTGGCACCACAATCTGCGGAAACTTTTTTATATTTGGCAATGATCGCCAATCGAAAAAGTCAGCCTGCGAATGCAGAATCGTTGGCACTGCGTGGATTAAGCTATGCTCAAACCAAGCCGATGAAACAACAGCTTTGGAATGTTGTTTTAAAAGCCGGTCAAATGCAAAAGAAAAGCAGCACCATTCAAAAAGCACAACAAGCCATTAAAGCTCTTTAAGCACCCCGTAAAAAAGCTTGATCTTAATTGAGATCAGGCTTTTTTATTTAAAACATACTAAAAGTAAGCTTATTTCCAATAGTTACTTTAAGTCTAAAATATCGACTTTAAATACAAATTTAATTCAATACACACTTTAATTTAAAAATTGCGAATACCTGCCACCCCATAAGCATGATGCTGCTGTGCAATAGGTAGCAATTCAGGACGCATGCCACCTAAAGCAAAAACAGGGATTTCTATGCCTCGTGCAATCTCAGAAAAATGCGCCCATCCCATACCTTGCGCCTCTGGATGACTTTGTGTCGCCAGAACTGGGCTCATAAAAATAGCCTCACAGCCAATTTTTTGCGCATGCAGTGCAGAAACTTGATCATGACAAGCGGCGATATAGCGCTTCCCAAGCTGTAAATCACCTTTATTTTTTTTCAGCAATTGGTGCTGCTTAAGATGTAAAGCCGAAATATGTGCTTGCACCTCTGTAGAGAGTAATGACCATAGATCTTCATTAATTATCAATTGCTTTAAAATCACGGTAGGTAATTGATTTAATGCCTCTGCATTTTCTGCGCTGGCATCGACTCGCCAATAATACAACAGCGTCTCTTGAAGCGTTTCAAATGTTGGTAGATCGGCGGTGATTTTGATCTGTTGCTGCCAATATAAGCGCTGCAAAATAGCTTGATTGGCCTTTGGAAAATTCAAACTCATGAGTTGTTGACGTGAATACCAGGCCCATGGCTTTTGGATTTCATTCAGCAACGCATGCGGGACTGTGGCATGAAATAAATGTAATTTCACAATAACATCATCGTATTCATGTTGAATAAAATCAAAAGCATGCCAGTCATGTAAACCAATTCCAACCTCTTCAAAAATTTCACGACGACACGCTTGTTCAGGACTTTCACCCTGCTCGACTTTACCGCCCGGAAACTCATGTTTATTGCCCTGATGTTGTTTTGCTTCACGCCAACCCACCAGTACTTTGTCTTGATGCAATAAAATCGCAATGGCGACATCGATTTGCGGTTTAGACATAGTTCCCTGCTCTCTACTCTGTTCCAATTGATTTCCAAGTGTAAGCAAATTTATCTTTTTTATAAAATCCTAAAATTACCGTTGACAGGCCTATTCGATAATGATTATCATTTAAACCATTCAGAAATACACCACGGAGTCGACGGAATGAACGCACCATTTAGCCTTTTTACTCGTAGCAATGAAGCACACCACTCACTGCCAATGCTACATTCAAACAACCTTTTTGCCTTAGGACGTGAAATTCGCATTATGCATGCAGGTGAAGAATATCGACTACGTTTAACACGAAATAATCGCCTTATTTTGACCAAATAATTTCTGATAAAAATAATAATTATCAGCGCAATAAAAATAATCGTGGACACAAGCAGTAAGCCATTCGCTTACTGCTTTTTAAGTTTTGTGCTTAGTTAAATTAAGTTTTATAGCTACTCAAACTTAATTTAAATCGCAACACTCATCTTCCTCTCACAACACTCTTTCGCTAAATTCCTTAGAGCAAATCGTGTTTTTAACGGATTGGAAAAGTGAGTTGTACCTTTAAGCCACCCAGTTCAGATGCATCCACATTTAAATGGCCTTGATGTAACTGTACAATTTTTTGGGCAATTGAAATACCTAAACCTGAACCTTGCGTCTTCGTTCCCAATACACGGTAAAATCGCTCGCCAATGCGTTGCAATTCTGCGACTGTCAGTCCCGCACCTTGATTTTCAATCGTCCAAACCGCCTGCTGTGCTGTTACCGTTAAATCAATCTTGACCTGTCCTTGCTCAGGACTATAGCGAATTGCGTTATCGACTAAATTGCGTAGACAGCTAAACATCAACTCTGTGTTCATCGCAAACTGTACAGACTGGGTCTGTAGCTTCAATTCGATCTGCTTTTCTTCAATAAAAGGCTGTAAAGCATCAAGGACTTGTAAACTCAGCTGTTCTAAGTCGTTCTGTTTTTTATCTAATTGCTCCGATTGCGTCGGGTCGAGCCGCGCCAAAATCAGTAGATTTTCCAACACGCGCGTTCCTCGATTAACATCGTGCTGTATGCTCAATAAATCCTGCTGAATGTCGGGATATTTTCGTTTTAATACCTGAAGTCGCATTTGAATCGCAGACAGCGGTGAGCGTAATTCATGTGAGGCATCGGAGGTAAAACGCTGTTCCGCCTCTAAGGCTTGATCTAATCGGCTTAATAAAAAATTCAGCTGTGTTTGGATCGGCTCTAGTTCTTGTAATACAGGTTCAGCTAAGACGATGGCTTGTAAGTCATCTACATTTTTTTCAGCGATTTGTTTTGAAAATAGCTGTAAAACTTTCAATTGACGTTTAATCAAAATATGTAGTAATAGCCATTGGATCAACCAGACAATCAACAGAATCCCTGCATAGCCTAGTACGCTTTGCAGCGTTTCTCTCAGCCGTGTTTTCATCGGTTGAACGATTTGTACGCATAATCCATCGTCCTGAAGTGCATAGCTACGCCAAAGCGCGCCGTCTCTCCATTGATAATGTAATCCTTGTTTTATATTGGACTGATGTTCAAATGCTGTATGTTGTTCCGACGTGGTTAAGACTTGCGACCCTTGTATGAGTTGATATTGCATATCAAACTCTTCACTCAACTCATCTATTTGTTCGTCTTGCTTCAGCGTGAGATCAGTAGCAGTGAGCATGTCAGCCACTTCGTCCATCAGGGCATCATGTACACTCATGATGTGATACAGACCAAATCCCAACATCAGACACAGAGAGATTGCTCCCGCCCAAATTGCACTGAGCAGTGAAGTTTTAATCAGTTGCGACTGCAAGGAAATGCTTTTTTTATCACTCATAGACTTAACTTTGTTGAGGAAGATTCATGCGATAACCCAAGCCCCTTAAGGTTTTAATGTAATCACTGCCAATCTTCTTACGCAATTGGTAAATAAAAACTTCGATCGCATTACTTTCCACTTCATCGCCCCATGCATAGAGCGATTCTTCGAGTTGGCTACGCGTCATAATATGCTCAGGATTCAACATCATCTTATGCAAAATTTGATATTCACGCGATGTCAGCGTAATCAATTCCGCATTTTTACGCAGCGTTTTGGCTAGTACATCTAAACTTAAATCCCCGAAAGTCAGAGAATTATCACGCTGCTGATGATGCAAACGTAATTGGGCACGTACCCTTGCTGACAACTCTTCCAAGCTAAAGGGTTTTACCAAATAATCATGAGCACCCAGATCTAAACCTTCAACACGATCTGCAATACTGTCACGAGCAGTAATGAATAAAACTGGTGTAAGCGGATGCAACTGTACGATACGTTTTAAAATTTCATCACCAGTTACTTTTGGTAAGCCACGATCTAAAAGTATGCAATCATATTGATGTTGTTCTAAAGCCAAAATAGCGTGATCGCCTCGCTCAACCCAATCGACACTGTAGCCATCCATTTCAAGCCATGTTTTTATACTGTCTGCTTGGGATGCATCATCTTCTGCCAATAAAATTCGCATCTTACCTACCCTATTTCTATGGTTCCGACTTTAGTGTATCGAACTTTTGCTCATATCTACTCATATCATAAAAAAACCACAGCTTGCTGTGGTTTTTTTCATGGCGCAGCACTGTATTGAATGACAGGCTAAATTAAAATTTTACTTGATCGACATCCACTTCAACACGTTTTGTTGGTTTGTAATCAATGTCGATTCCTCCAATGAGCGTTACCGGTGTTTTAGCTGAAATCGCTTTGCCTTGCCAAAGTTCATCATCAATATCCACTGTAATGCTGCCTGTGCTATCGCGGAACTGATATTTTTCATCGCCCATCGATTTCACAACATAACCTTTCAATTGAACTTTACTATCATCTTTTAAGCCTAAGGCATGTTTCACAGATGTGGTTTTCATCGGTGCAACTGCTGTTTGATTAACGGCTGTATTCGCGACTGCAACCGATGCCACACCTGCAAATGCTAAACCACATACCAATTGAGTGAATGTTTTCATCTTCGGTCTCTCTTACTGTGTCTATTTCGATAGCGCTATTTAAACAAACCAAGATGAGTCGAATCTTAAGCTGCAAAGACGTTTTTATTTACTTTGATCGAACCATTAGTTGAGCGGCACGACACGCAGGACTTCTTCTAAAGTGGTTACCCCTGCAAGTACTTTACGCGCACCGGCAATTCGTAATGGCTCGACATGCTCTTTACGAGCCTGTGTACGTAGTTGGGTTAGATCTGCATTGGCACCAATCAATTGCTTGGTTTCAATACTGAGCGGCATAAATTCATAAATCCCCACACGGCCTTTATAACCCGTTTGACGGCATTCATCACAGCCCACCGCCTCGTAGACAAAATCAGGCATTTGAATCGCATATTCAAAGGTCAGATGTTTCCACTCTTGTTCATTGATAAAAGTCTCACGCTTACAATGTGGACAGAGTTGACGAACTAGACGTTGTGCCAAAACCCCTAATATGGTCGCTGCGGTTAAAAAAGGCTGAATACCTAGGTCATGTAATCGCGTCAAACTCGATGGTGCATCATTGGTATGTAAAGTTGAAAGCACCAAATGACCTGTTAATGCAGCTTGGATCGCCATATTTGCCGTATCATGATCTCGTATCTCCCCGACCATGATAATGTCAGGGTCTTGACGCATTAAAGCCCGTACACCATCAGCAAAGCCCAGATCAATCCCTGTATTCACCTGCATTTGGTTA
Source organism: Acinetobacter sp. YH01020 (assembly GCF_013420275.1). NCBI lineage: Bacteria > Pseudomonadati > Pseudomonadota > Gammaproteobacteria > Moraxellales > Moraxellaceae > Acinetobacter > Acinetobacter sp. YH01020. The sequence continues at coordinate 6,950 of NZ_VOYN01000024.1, read as the reverse complement.
AAGCTTGGCTCTAACATCTCAATCGGGTCTTCAATGGTGCAGACATTCACTTCTTCAGTTGCTAATTGTTTGAGTGATGAATAAAGCGTGGTGGTCTTACCTGAACCTGTCGGACCAGTCACTAAAATAATACCGTGACTATGACTGGTTAAGGCCTTCCAATCATCCAGCAGACGCCCTTCAAAACCGAGCTGTTGGAAGCTACGTACCAAGACTTCAGGGTCAAAAATACGCATAACCAACTTTTCACCAAAAGCTGTTGGCAACGTCGATAAACGTAGCTCTGTTTCTTGGCCTTTGGGTGTACGGGTTTTTAAACGTCCATCTTGCGGCTTACGCTTTTCCGCCACATTCATCCGACCTAAGATCTTAATTCGCGAGACCACGGCTGTCAGGGTATTTGCGGGCATGTTGTAGATGGTATGTAATACCCCATCGATACGAAAACGCACCTTTCCTGTATCTTTACGCGGCTCGAGGTGAATATCACTTGCACCTTGTTCGAAGGCAAACTGTAAGACCCAATCCACAAGCTTCACAATATGCTGATCATTGGCATCTGGATTTTGTGTATCACCTAATTGTAATAGTGCTTCAACGCCTTTATTTTCACGGTCATAACTCGATGATTTTTGCGAATTACTGACCGCACGACTCACTTGGTAATATTCAACCAAGTAACGCTGTAGTTGGTCTGGACTGAGTAATACACGCTGAATCTTGCGTGGTAATACCGTTCTCTCTAAATTGGCAATCCATTCATTTTTATAAGGTTGATCCGTTGCAATCAGCACATGCTCATTTTGTAATTCAACCGCTAAAATGCGATTTCGTACTGCAAATTCCTGAGACATAATGGCTGTCAAAGCAGGCACATCAGCTTTTAGAGGATCGATAATATAAAACGGTACTCCAGACTTTTCTGCCAACCATTGGCAAAGTCTATTCAATGTTAAGGTAGACTGCGGATGACTCTGATCGACTAAATTAAAATTGGCAATCCATTGTAAAGGATGCCATTTCAACTGCTCACGCTGACGGTGCGTGGTTTGAATCAGTATTTTGTCCCGTTCAGTAATACGTCCATCTTTTTGTAATTGGTCTAAACACCAAGAAGTGTCAATTTCAAAATTAAAAGTCATTGTTCTATGTTCCCCAAACATAAAACTACTATAGCAAGTTTTTTACATCGGATTAGATAAATTGGGCACAGCAGGTGTGTAATTAACTAGATCACACAACATTAGTATAAGATTAAAAGCGTGAATTTATTGCTCAATTCATGTTGCTTGGCTGCTCATACTGATATCAATAGCAACAAATGCAGTTAAATTTAATAATGACTCAGATTCATTAGAATAAATAAACCTATTAACATTTATTCAAATAAAAATTTCATTTATTACATTATTTTTACAATAAGATCACCCTGATTAAATATTTGTATATCAAAAAAAGAGGGAAAAACAATGCAACTTAAAAGCCTGAGCCTTTCAATCCTTACAGCAATGGCATTAATTGGCTGTGGCGGCGGAGGTGGAAGTTCAAGTGAATCTTCCGCAAATAATAATTCGAATACACCTGAAGAAAATAAAGATTTTCAGCAATGGGGATTTTTTGAAATTAATGGTGGCTATAATGATGATGCTTTAACGTTGAATTATTCAGTCGGTACGATTGATCAAGGAAAAATCTACGACCAAAATAATTTTGAAATGGATAATGATCTAACCATCACTCAAAATGGCATCTATCAAGACTTTGGGCCCAAGGATTCTAAATATGGCTATTTGGTTGGTACTGGCTCATTTAAGGACTTAGTACTTACTCATCAGCACTACTCACCTATCGGTTCCACAGGTTTAGTCTTTACTTCGACCTACAAAAAAATTGATTTAAGCGGTAAAAATGTCTTAGCCACACTTGAGCCTGAACATCAATGGGATCTTAGCAATAAACCTACAGTAAACTTTGGCACAGTCCGTAATACCTATTACAACCGTGTTAAAGACCTGACATTCCCAGCAGGCGCTTACTGTATGCAGCAGTTGACCTACTCTAATAACCAAGAAAATCTGCTTACTTACAGCAATGGCGATGAGAAACAATATTTTGATGATTATGCTGCGCAATATAGTCAAAATGCTCAAAGCAGAATCTTTAAGAAAACTTATAAAGATACTGTAGCGTACCTGTATTCTTCTGAAGGAACTGATGCAGATGCAACCTACGGCTATGCAGAATATAAAGGACAATATTACGAAGTAGAACGTCATCCTAAAGGGTTGCAGTACAGCCTTGCAGATGAAATTCAAAATGAAAAGGATAATCTTCCATCAACTTTAACTGATGTAGATCGAAAACTTGCCATTCAACGTATTGAAAGCCAAAATAATTTATGTACTTGGTATAACGATACAGCTAGTACATTTATTCAAAACAATATGAAACCGTAGATCAGCATTGAAGCTATAAAAAAGGAGCTAAATTAGCTCCTTTTTTATTAAGATATTTCAATAATCAGAATTTGTAGATCACAGACCTGAAATTTTACATTCAATCCACCAAATAACATGCCATACACACGTTCATCATCATGCTGATAGGCAGGACGTGGATCTAAACTCAATACCTGCTCAAGTTCAGCCTTTAATTGCTCGGTTAGATTGCCATTATTCAAAAATACCTGTTTTTGTTGCTCAGCGTGCTCTGACCAAATCACAGATTTTCGTTCTGGCTCATCCTGCGCATAACCGCTTTGCGCATCCATAACTGCATCTGAATATTGAATATAGGGTTTGATATCTAAAATTGGTGTTCCATCCAACAAATCACTACCGACCACATAGACACGTACCGATTTACCGATTTTTTCCACCCCTTTGAGTTGCACAACCGACAAACCCATAGGTGACGGTCGGTACATACTCCGTGTCGCAAATACTCCGATTTTTTGATTACCACCTAAACGAGGTGGGCGAACTTGCGGACGAAATTTTGTCGAATCTGCATTTTTATTTTCATGAAACTGCCAAATCAACCAAAGATGACTAAAATCTTCAATCCCCTCAAAAGCCAATAAATCGTTATAAGGTTCTACCATTTCAATATAAGATTCGACCTGCACTAAATTCGGCTGACGTGGAATACCAAATTTTTCTCGGTAGGGAGATTTCATATACCCGATAATTGGCATTTTAAGCTCAGACATAATCACTTTTTCTGATAAGTTCAATTAAATATATTCAGTTTATCGAGAATGATTTTAGATTAGAATAGTAAGCTGTTCTAATTTGATAATTTTATTGAGACCTTTAATGGCTGCTTTTAACGTCGAAAAGATTACTCACGTCCACCATTGGAATGACACTTTATTCTCTTTTAAAACCACTCGCGATACAGCGTTACGTTTTAAAAACGGTCAATTTGTGATGATCGGCCTTGAAGTAAATGGTAAGCCTTTAATGCGCGCTTATTCTATTGCAAGCGCAAACTATGAAGAAGAATTAGAGTTTTTCTCTATTAAAGTTCCAGATGGTCCTTTAACGTCTATTTTACAAAAAGTAAAAGTTGGCGATGAAATTTTAGTATCTAAAAAACCTACAGGTACGTTGGTTCTAGATGACTTAAACCCTGGTAAAAACTTATACCTACTTTCTTCAGGTACAGGTCTTGCACCGTTCCTTTCAGTGATTCGTGACCCTGAAACTTACGAACGTTTTGAAAAAATCATCGTTGTACATGGTACTCGTTTCATTTCGGAATTGGCTTATCAAGATTTAATCTTAGATGAAATTCCTAACCACGAATTCTTTGGTGAATTAGGCGCGAAAGAAAAATTGGTTTACTACCCTACAGTAACCCGTGAAGAATTCCATACTCAAGGCCGTGTAACTACTGCCATTGAATCTGGTCAACTTTTCGAAAAAATTGGTCTTCCTCGTTTCAACCCTGAAACTGACCGCGCAATGCTTTGCGGTAGCCCTGCTTTCCTTGACGACGTTGCTGCACTACTTGACCAGCACGGTCTTAAAGAATCACCTAAAATGGGTGTGCTCGGTGACTACGTGATCGAACGTGCATTCGTTGAAAAATAAGATTTCTTATTATTTCCAATAATATTGGATCAAAAAACCGAGCTATTTAGCTCGGTTTTTTATTGCTATCATCACGAAAAAATTAACGTCCACGGCCTTCTTGGTTTGCAGAACCTGAACAACCTGCGCCCCCCCCAATAATAAAACCTCTTTCCGCCTTACATGAACCGATCATACGACCATGTGAGTCAAATGTAGTAACCGTCGATGCACAACCCGTCAGTACAACCGTTGCTACTAATGCAATAAGTGCTGATAATTTCACAATATTTCCCCTCTATTATTTACGGTGCTAAATTAATCTGATTTTGACTTGGTGGTACTGGTAATAGTCCAGTCTTGGCATCCACTGTATTGTAATTCACACCAATCGCATTGCCTGAGCCACCACAATGGGCACTGGCAGTCGAAAGTAAACCACGTGTTGCTTTACATGATCCAATCACCTGACCAGTTGCATCATAGGTCACAACTTTCGAGCTACACCCAGTAATTAACAACACAGCACCTACGACTAAAAATTTAATTATTTTCACTACACCCTCTGCTAAAAATCTCTAAAATATCCAGTTTATTTTTAGAAATTACTTACATTACTTATACTTAATTTAAATTCTATCAAAATGTTTTTATTTGTAAAGAAATAAATATTATGTGAATTTAAAAATATATTAGACCTCTTGCATAAATCATTTTTTATCCAACTCCATATTGTAAACCCCAGCAATTAAATTGAATCGTAATCCCAGTCTTTTATCTCTATTTCGATAACGCTCAGCCAAAATTTTAAAGGTTTTAAGGCAACCAAATATGTGCTCAATCCCAATTCTTCTTTTGTTGATCTCTTGGTTATAAATTTTAAGTTCAGGATCTAACTTACAGTGACGTTTAGCTTTTGATAGCAACAGACTATTCACATATACAACATAAATTCTGAACCGTACCGGGTTTGTCGGAGACTCAGTATTCTGAGAGAATGTTCCGATGACCAAATTAAAATATACCCCTGAAATCAGAGAAAGAGCGGTTCAATTATTGATTGAATCTGAAAAAGATTATCCTTCTACTTGGGCTGCAATCACAGCAATTGCGCCTAAGATCGGTTGTACTCCTGAAACACTACGTGTTTGGTATCAAAAATACTTAGATCAACAAAATCCCGCCAAAGTACAACAGATATCTGATCAAGAAAAAATGAAGCAAATGGAACGTGAAATTAAAGAATTAAAACGTGCCAATGAAATTCTACGTAAAGCAGCCGCTTTTTTCGCCCAGGCGGAGCTCGACCGCCCATACAAATCATGGTGGATTTTATCCATAACAATAAAGATCGATATGGTGTTGATGCGATTTGTAGGATTTTACCGATCGCAGCTTCAACCTATTACCGAACTTTAGATCTCGCTGACAATCCAGAACATCGAGCGAAACGAGATCTACATGATGAGCATCATGCTGAACAAATTAAACGAATTTGGAAGGAAAGTTCAGGTCGATATGGTGTACGTAAGGTCTGGCAACAACTGAAACGTGAAGGCTATGTGATTGCACGTTGTACAGTTGCTCGATTGATGCAAAAGCTAGGTATACAAGGTGTTTGGCGTGGTAAGAATAAACAAACCACCCGTAACCGAGATGACCAAAAACGGGCAGATGATTTAGTGAAACGTAATTTTAATGCTGATTATCCAAACCAACTATTGGTGGGTGACTTTACGTATATTCAAACTCATTCAGGCTGGGTATATACCGCATTTGTTATTGACGTGTTCTCACGAGCAATTGTTGGATGGAAAGTATCTACACGGATGAATACAGATATGGTGCTCGATGCATTGGAGCAAGCATTGCACGATCGAGGCATGCCAAAGAATGTGATTCATCATTCCGACAGAGGTGTGCAATATCTTTCTATTCGCTATACCAATCGTTTAGAAGCAGCAAATTTAAGAGCATCAGTCGGTACGACTGGTGATTCATACGATAATGCTTTGGCTGAAACAGTGAATGGCTTATACAAAATAGAGGTGATTGAATATTTAAAAGCAGATTGGCAAGGTTTAGCAGATGTACAGCTTGCGACACTAAACTGGGTAGATTGGTTCAACAAAAAGCGTGTACACAGTGCACTGGGTTATGTATCGCCTTTTGAGTTTGAAGCAATGTACTATGATAAGATTAACCCGTTAGGTCACGTGGCCTAACTTAAATAAAAATGTCTCCGACAAACCCGGTACGGTTCAAAACAAGGGGAGAAGCCAAAGCAGATATTACAAAATACATAGAGCTATTTTATAATCAGAAGAGAATCTAGAAAGGACTGAGTTTTAAGACACCAAATCAAATGGCAGAGGACTTTTACGTGTACTAGCTCAAACCTGATCTGACAGTTACCCATTTTTTATTGTGTCTGTCAGGTTAAATTTGAGCTAAATTCTTCTCAGCCCAAATCCGTTTTCCATCAAGTAAAGTTTCAAGTGGTGTACGACCACAGCACATTTTTCCTTGATGAGTCCGTTCAGTATTATAGAATTTCAGCCAATCGTCTAGATCAACTTGTAATTCTTCCAATGAGCTATAAAGCTTCTTCCTAAACGTAATTTGATAGAACTCCTGCAAAATCGTCTTATGGAAACGCTCACATATACCATTGGTTTGCGGGGAAGCTGCTTTTGTCTTCGTGTGATCAATATCATTGACTGCCAGATACAATTCATAGTCATGTTGTTCTACCTTACCGCAATACTCAGTACCTCTGTCTGTGAGGATGCGAAGCATTGGTAAGTCCTGAGATTGATAGAATGGCAACACACGATCATTGAGTAAATCAGCCGCTGTAATCGGTGTTTTTGT
>NZ_VOYN01000023.1:0-50020 GCF_013420275.1 Acinetobacter sp. YH01020 | reverse complement strand
TCAAATGGCGATTCAGCGTTTAATTGGTTTTGGGAAAAAAGAAGAGTTTAAGGAAATTTTGGCAATTTTAAGAAAGCAGAATCCTGATAGGATAAGGGTTCTGTGAAATTTGTCGTGTACAGAGAATGCCGGCATAGCCCCAAACCAAATCTAAGGCCAATGCCACCAAGGCGAGACACATAATCTTGCCAATGAGCGTGACCCAATACGCTGATAAATGCAGTGCTGAATCGGCTGGCAATACATGTAGCCAAGGCAAAATCAGCAAAATGGCAAAGCACACGGCAATCGCCATACCACTATAGGGTTTATCTGATAATAACGAAGTGATTTTCATGCGCTTACTCCACAAAACGGCCTTTGATGGCAAACAAACCTTGTGGACGTTTTTGAATAAACAAAATCACAAGAACCAGTAGAATAATTTTCGCTAAGACTGCACCCATGCCGATTTCCAGCACTGTGCCACTGACACCTAGACCTAAAGCCGCCAATACTGCGCCCCATACTTGGCCAACACCGCCAACCACAACCACCAAGAACGCATCGATAATATAGTTTTGCCCTAGGTCAGGACCGACATTGCCGACTTGTGCTAAGGCACAGCCTGCTAGACCTGCAAGCCCCGAACCTAAACCAAAAGCCATCATGTCAATGCGGCTAGAACGGATACCTACGGCCTGTGCCATTTGACGGTTTTGCGTCACGGCACGAACAAATAAACCAAAGCGGGTTTTATTCAGCAAGTAAACCAGTAATAGGAGTACCGCAACGGTAAAGCCAATAATGGCAATACGGTTATAAGGCAGCATCAGACTCGGTGTCACAGCAATGCCCCCTGACAGCCATGAAATATTCGACACCTCAACGTTCTGCGCACCAAAAACCATGCGCACCACTTGCATTAAAATTAAGCTCACACCAAAGGTGGCTAATAGTGTTTCCAATTGACGGCCATACAAGGGACGAATAACAGTACGTTCAATCAACATGCCGATCAAAGCACTTACAATAAATGCAGCAGGAATCGCGGCAATCAAGTACCAATCGACATAGCTACTGAGATAACTCTTAAACAGGCTTTGCACCACATAAGTGGTATAGGCCCCGATCATGATCAGTTCACCATGCGCCATGTTAATCACGCCTAGCAGACCATACGTAATGGCTAAGCCCAACGCCGCCAGTAGTAAAATACTGGCCGTGCTGAGACCTGAAAAGACATGTCCAGTCCATTCACTGGCCTGAATACGAGTTTTAATATTGCTCTTGGCTTCTGTCAGTGCGGCTTTTAACTCAGGATGCAGATTGGCTTGTTGTAATTCCTGTTCCACCATCGCCAACACATCAGGACGGTTAGAATCTTGCAGCACTTTGGCCGCCTGTATTTTTTGTAAAACATCGGGATTTTGATAGTCCAAGCGTGCTTTGAGCTGCGCTAAACGGGCTTTAACTTTGTTATTTTTTTCATTTAAATACAATTGATTAATATTTTTAACATCCAACTCAGCCAAGTTATTTTCTAAAATATCAATTGCATCTAAACGCTGGTTTAAATCATCCGATTGAAGCTTTTCTTTCGCTTGCGCAAACGTTAAGGCTTTACGAAGGGTATTCACCAAGGTGACTTGAGATAAATCGGCAGGCCAATCCGTCACGGTTTGCAAATCTGGATAGCTCAATAATTTTTCGTCAGTTTCTAAAATATAGGTTTGACCGCTTTGACCACTATATAACTGGTCTTTTTCGACCAATGCGGCCAACTGATCTAAGGATTCAATATCGCCCGGCCATTGATTCAGTAAACTACGTCGCTCGGTAAAACTACCACGAACAAATTGCTGAATGGCGTCACCTTGCTGCACAGATTGCACCGTAGGTGCCACATCTGCTGCTGTTTCTGCATGCACGATTTGCAGACAGAATAATTGGCTCAGGAATAGAAACAGGATCGGGAAATTGCGTAATTTTTTCATCTTATAAGCATCCCTATTGAGTAATAGAACAAACCCCATCTAGGGATCACATCAAAACATGCCCACTACACAATGGCAGCAGGCATTTGGATTGAATTATTTAGGGATGTACGGGCTCCATGGCTCTGCAGCAATGGTTTTTGCCGTTTTGTGTACCACATCAAACTGACCATCGGCACGGATCTGACCAATCATGACTGGTTTATGCAAATGATGGTTCGACGCATCCATTTGCAAGGTATAGCCCGATGGCGCTTTAAATTCTTGGCCGGCCATAGCCTCACGCACTTTATCGACATCTGTGCTTCCTGCTTTTTCTACCGCTTGTTTCCACATATTGATGCCGACATAGGTAGCCTCCATCGGGTCATTGGTCACAAATTTATCGGCATTTGGCAGTTTGTATTCCACGGCATACTGCTTCATTTTATTGGTGAATTCAGTATTCACTGGATTTTTCACTGACATGAAGTAGTTCCACGATGCCAAGTGTCCGACCAGCGGCTTGGTGTCGATACCGCGTAATTCCTCTTCACCTACAGAGAACGCCATCACTGGAATATCCGCAGCTTTGATGCCTTGGTTGCCCAATTCACGATAGAACGGCACATTTGAATCGCCGTTAATGGTCGAGATCACAGCAGTCTTTTTCCCTGCCGCAAACTTCTTCACATTGCCCACAATGGTTTGATAGTTGCTATGACCAAATGGGGTATATTCTTCCATGATGTCTGCATCGGCAATGCCTTTCGACTTCAAAAATGCACGTAAGATTTTGTTGGTGGTACGTGGGTAAACATAGTCTGTGCCCAATAGTACAAAGCGTTCTGCCTTACCACCCTCTTCACTCATCAGATATTCAACAGCAGGAATCGCTTGCTGATTCGGTGCTGCACCTGTGTAGAAAATATTTTTAGACTGTTCCTGACCTTCATACTGAACAGGGTAGAACAATAAGCCATTTAATTCTTCAACCACGGGTAAAACCGACTTACGAGATACCGACGTCCAGCAACCAAAAATCACGGCTACTTTGTCTTGGGTAATCAACTGACGGGTTTTTTCCGCAAATAGTGGCCAGTCCGATGCCGGATCCACCACCACAGGTTCTAGTTTTTTGCCCAATACCCCGCCATTGGCATTAATTTCATTAATCGCCATCAAGGCCGTATCTTTTAGAGAAGTTTCTGAGATCGCCATCGTGCCTGACAGCGAATGTAAGATCCCAACTTTAATGGTGTCACCACTTGCTGCAGCGGCTTTTGGTTCAGATGCAGCGCTTTCTGTTTTTTCTTCTGCAGGTTTTGAACACCCCGTTAAAGCAATCGCCCCAGTCATCGTTGCCGCTAAAATACTTTTAGCAAATACATTGCGTTGAAACATTATTCACACTCCCAACCTAAGCTTGTAAGTCACATTTTTAAAATGCATTTGTTGTCTTTCATCACAACAGAGCAATTCAATAACTGTGCCAAGCCTTATTTTTTATTTTGATTGAGTGCTTTTATTTATTTTTAAATATTATTTTTCATATAGTTATAACAAAAAACTTTGCTTGTGATTTTTTATGGTTCGATCCAAATACCGTAAAATCACCGCAAAGATGCATACAAACTTGTATCCAACATTTGACCTATAATTGAACAATTTTGCGACGTTTTTCAAAAAATACGGTGTTTTAGCACACAAATCATGCAGCTTTTCCTACATTTGAAGCAAAAAAAAACCACTTGCGTGGTTTTTTTCTTATTGCACTTTTAAACCGCCAAATCGGCCAAATTACCCTTCTGTTCCAACCAATGCTTACGGTCTGAAGAGCGTTTTTTCGCCAATAATTTGTCGAGTAAACCTGAAGTAAACTGTACGTCATCCAAGTCCAGTTGCACTAAACGACGTGTATTGGGATCCATAGTCGTTTCACGCAACTGACTCGCGTTCATCTCACCCAAACCTTTGAATCGAGTAATTTGTGGATTTTTGGTTTTGCATTTTTTCAAAATGCTATTTAATTCTTCCTCATCCAGCGCGTAATGAACGTCTTTATTATCATCAATACGGAACAGTGGTGGCATTGCCACAAACAAATGCCCTTCTTCCACCAAAGTTGGGAAGTGTTTAACGAACAAAGCACAAAGCAACGTCGCAATATGTAGACCGTCTGAATCGGCATCGGCCAAAATACAAATTTTGCCATAACGTAATTCAGATAAGTCATCACTACCCGGATCAACGCCAATGGCAATCGCAATATCGTGTACTTCTTGCGATGCCAAAACTTCGTCTGAAGACACTTCCCAAGTATTTAAAATCTTACCGCGGATCGGCATGATCGCTTGGAAGTTCTTATCACGTGCTTGCTTTGCAGAACCACCTGCAGAATCCCCTTCCACAATAAACAGTTCTGATTCTTCGAGGGTATGCCCCACACAGTCAGCCAATTTACCTGGTAAAGCTGGACCTGAAACGATTTTTTTACGTTCAACTTTTTTCGCAGCTTTTAAACGGCGACCGGCCTTGGCAATCACCATTTCTGCCAGTTGCATAGCAATATCGGAGTTTTGATTCAGCCACAGTGCAAAGGCATCTTTGGCAATATTTAACACTACACTAGAGGCTTCACGGCTTGAAAGTCGTTCTTTAGTTTGACCCGAAAATTGTGGCTCTTGGAATTTTAAAGACAGAATAAAGTTGACGCCATCCCACACATCTTCGGCAGACAGCTTCATATTACGCGGCAACAAGTTACGTAATTCACAGAACTCACGAATCGCATCTGTCACACCCGAACGTAAACCGTTGACATGTGTACCGCCTTGCGCAGTTGGAATCAAATTGACATAACTTTCTTGAATCTGTTCGCCGCCTTCAACGTTCCAGCAAATGGCAAATTCAGCACTAGCACGTTCAGCTTCACCAGTCGCAACAAATGCAGGAACAGGAACGATGTCACGGTCTTGTAGCTCATCCATCAAATAGTCGACTAGACCATTTTCAAATTGCCATTCGATCTTTTCGTTGTTGATTTGATCGATATAAATAATCTGCAAGCCTGCCGCCAAAACAGCCTTGGCTTTTAAGTTGTGTTTTAAGGCTTTCAGCGCAAATTTAGGCGAATCAAAATATTTGGCTTCAGGCCAAAAATGCACGGTAGTACCCGTTGCACGTTTAGCGCATTTACCTTCCAACACCTCAAGCGGTGCCACAGGAACGCCATGTTCAAAGGCCATTTTATATAGATTGCCTTGACGCTGAACTTCCACTTCAACACGATCTGACAGCGCGTTCACCACCGAAATACCCACACCGTGTAAACCACCTGAGAATTGGTAGTTATCGGTACTGAACTTACCACCGGCATGTAATTTGGTCAGAATAATTTCAATCCCGCTTTGACCATACTCAGGATGAATATCAACAGGCATCCCACGACCATTATCTTCAACTGACAATGAGCCATCTTTATACACTGTCACAGTAATTTTGTTGGCATGTCCTGCAAGCGCTTCATCGACGGCGTTATCTATCACTTCCTGCGCCAAATGGTTTGGTCGTGTAGTGTCTGTATACATCCCCGGACGACGACGTACCGGATCTAGGCCAGATAAAACTTCAAGTGATTGAGCCGTATATTGCGTCACGTTGCAAAATTCCCTGCTTTTTGGTTAAAACATTTCTTTAAGCGCTACAGTATATGCTTTTTTATTAAAATGCATATCTCTTGCGATCAGCCGCCATTTTCTTAAACAATTTAAACGTCAAATGATGTCGTAACTGCCCATTATTTGTATGTTAGATCTAGCTGGTCAGCATTTGTATTGGATCATTTTATTTAGGCATATTTTTGACAGCATCGGACAAAAACTGCAAGAGCATCGGTATTTTTTCTGCAAAATCATCCATGCCATGTGTTCCACCCACCTCAGTGATCAACATGGCCATGCCGGCTTGAGCCGCACTATAAAAACCAGCGGCATCTCGATAATCCAAGGTTTCATCGCCTTGTTGGAGCAAGACCAACAGTTGATCTGCGTTCTCAACCTTAGATACCGCCAAAGCCTGCATTTGATTGAGCTGTGCATCATCCAAGCACCACGTTTCAGTCACCTGATAGGGTAATGCCGTCTCGCCAAATAAATCACGAAATAATTGCCATGGATAGACCGCAGGATTGATGAGCACTGCAGGAATATGATGCCGTGCCATCAACTGCGTCGCATAAAAACCACCTAAACTGCTGCCCACCAAAACCACATCATCCAAACCTTCAATCAGCTCTGACATCTGCTGCATCACCTGTAGCGGTGGCATATTCAAATCTGGCAAATGCACATGCAGACCATTTAAGTCTGCGCAATAGCGCCGCAATATCTGTCCTTTCACTGAATTTGAGTTACTTTGAAAACCATGCAAATACACAATATTCATCATTTTGATTCCAAATTGATCTTTAAATTGCTTTAAAAGTGGCATATAAGTGCTAACTGCGTCACATTTTCTAAATTTGAATTTTTAGTAAAATTGTCAGACAAAAGGCATTCACCGACAGGTCTGTTATCGGTATTGTAAAAGCTGTTCGTGAGAATTTTATAAAATAAACAATGAAACTTCAGGCTATTCCAGTAATAAATACAATCGAGGAATAGCATTGAATGTAAGGATAGGAACATTATGCCTAGCTTAACACCATTGCATGAAACCTATTGTAAATGGGACCGCACGCCGCCCAGTCAAGCAGATGTACTGGAAGGTTTGGCACAGCTCGTGACAATGCGTTTTAGTGATGTCGTGCATGACTTGATCAAAAACATTCAACGTGAAATTTTAATCAGTATTTTTGGAATGAGCGAACAAGGCTCGAAAGCCTTTCATAAGCAGCCGACCATTGCACGGATTTATGAATTTTCTTACAACACCTTTTTCAACTATGGCAATTATTTACTTGCACCAACGCTGCGTAGCATTATTGAAAAATTCCCACGCTTACACGACAAACCCCTCACCCCGTCTTTACATTTTTTAGTGGGCGCGCTGAATGGGGTCTTGGGCGACTATTTACTGAAATATCACAACCCGATGGCCTTACCCATGGTGGTTTACGACCATTATGGTGCGGTACAAAAAGGCGAATTAACCGGTCGTATTACCCTGTTGATTCATGGGCTCTGCATGAATCATCTGTCATGGTCGACAGCCAAATATGGCGGCATTGGTGAAAAATTACTGTCACAACGTGACCACAACACCATGCTGTATTTAAATTACAACACGGGTCGTCGTATTTCGACCAATGGCCGCAGCCTTGCCAATACATTAGAGGATTTGGTCCGTCGCAACCCCGGTATTACCAGTATCGACTTAATTGGTCATAGTATGGGGGGCTTAGTCTCCCGTAGTGCCATTTTTTATGGCAAACAAAATATGTATCAATGGATTCATCAAGTCGAAAATCTAGTCTGCTTGGGCTCACCACATCATGGTGCTGTGCTTGAACGTGTCGGATTTCATCTGCAAGATCAATTGGGGCGTTTCCCCTTGGTCAAAATCGTGGGGCACGTGGTGAATATTCGTAGTAACGGCATTTTAGATTTGCGCTATGGCAGCGTGCGTGATGACGATTGGGAACATAATGATGTCCGCATTGGGCTCATGGATGACAACCGTAAACCTGCCCCGATTCCATCACATATCAATACCTACCTCGTGGCAGGGACCATTGAATATGAACATCGTCGCAATAAAACGCGACATGTGATTGGAGATTACTTGGTCAGTGTGAAAAGTGCGTTGGGGGAACATCCAAATGCACGGTATCAACTGAAAGTTCCAGATTCACATAAAGCGATTTTTTATGGCCTGAACCATTTTGAAATTCAGCATCATCCGCAAGTGGCTGAGCAAATCGTGCATTGGTTCTATCCAAACAATGACGATAAAGCTTGTGATCATATCTATGAATTTATGATGGACTTGGAAAGTGTGGAAGGCATTGCCCTAACCTAAGGTAAACTTCCCCCATTCAGACTCATAAAAAAAGCCCTCAACTGAGGGCTTTTTTATATATCATTGAATTAAAATTTATCACGTAAACGTGGCACTGGTTTGCTTGGGTATTTACGTAATAACTGCCAAAGACTGAGCAAAGTTAAGACCGTAAAAAACACCAATGACCAAACCGGTAATGATTGTCCCAAGAACGTCCAATCTACTTTGGCACACTCACCAGAGCCGGTCAGTACTTGTTCAAAGACTGATTTTAAGGGCAGCGTTTCTACCCAATAATCTAGTCCCGGGCCACAGCTCGGTACTTTGTCTGGCGGTAAATTTTGCAGCCAAATATGACGCGCAGCCACCCCAGCAGACCATAAAATCGACAGTGTCCCCAACAATGCGTAAATGCGTTTACCCCAATTCGATGCTGGATTGTGAATCAACGCAATCAATGAAATGATGCCGAGTCCAATCAAACCAATACGTTGGAATACGCACAACGGACAAGGTTCTAAGCCTTGTACATGTTCTAAAAACAGCGCAAAAGACATACCGATCACGCTGGCTAAAAACAACAAACCACTCACGAAGCGGAAACTCCATTTCATGGTAAATCCTCTTAAAATTTTTTATCTAAAGTTTTTCAAATATTCTTCAAAACTCAAGGTGCAGTCTTGCTCAAGTTGAGCCTGTTTTTCTAAAGACTGCTCAGCAGCTTGTGTAAAATATGCTGCAGTTTCAGGGCTCAAAACATGCTGCTCATACACTTCAGCATGTTGTAAGGCCATAAAGCTACCAAAGCCCCAAGTTCCACCTTGTTCTAAAGTATCGCTAATCATACGTGCCGACAATGTTTCATCGACTTCATCGATGCGTGATTGCATCACAGCCATTGCCTGAGTGTAAATATCTGTATTGTAAGAATCATCCAGCAATTCAGCCAACGGTTGCATCGCAACAACATGTGTACGACACCATGTTTCAATTGGAATCGCCTGACCTTGCTGTAAAATCACCGCATTTGGCGCACGACCACGGTTCACCACTTCCGCCTGATTTTTCTCAATTTCATTTTGTTCGGCATCTAACAATGCTGGGCTGTCTTGCAATAAACAGTATAAAGCCACCACTTCGAGCAAGCCTGCCGTGTCTTCATTGATCCCAATCGGGCTATAAGGATTGACGTCTACCGCGCGTAATTCAACATAACCTACGCCACGATTTTGCAGGGCTTCAGACGGTGTTTCACCATCCTGTGGCACTTGTTTCGGACGAACCAAACTGTAGTATTCATTTTCAATTTGCAACACATGGTCATTAATTTGAATCGGTTCACCCTGTTCATCATTTAAACCTAAATGACTAAATGCGGCATACGGGGTATGGACCGCTTTTTGCAAACCTTCCAAATACGCCTGAATGTCGTTGTAGTGAATCCCTAACTGTTTTTGTGCTGAATTTTGATAGCCAAAATTTCCCATACGCAGCGCCGTTGCATAAGGTAAAAATAACGTGCCTTTTAAGAGTGGTAACAGCTGATGTTCACGTCCAGTCATAAAACATTTACACACCGACGGGCTCGCCCCAACCAAAAACATCACCAATGGCGTTAAACGAATAAAATTACGGATCAGGCCGAAATAACGATGACTGCGATAATCCTGTAAGCTCAATGCCTTGAGGGCGTCGTCAGTTTCGTGTTGTTGCAGTGCTTCAAAGAAATGATCTGGGAAGGATAAATTATAATGCACCCCTGAAATGGTCTGCATCCGGCGACCATAACGCACCCCTAAACCACGACGGTACAAGGTTTTAAAACGTCCTATATTCGAGCTGCCATATTGCGCTAAACGAATACTGTCTTCGTCTTTATCCAACATGCATGGCATCGACAACGGCCAAAGTTTTTCACCATGTTCTAAATGCGTATGCGCAACAGCATGAATATCTTGCAGATAGTTCAACGCCTCTGTAATGGTTTCTTTTGGTGGCGTGATAAATTCCATTAAAGCTTCAGAATAGTCTGTCGTAATATGCGGATGAGTCAAAGCCGCACCCAAAGCTTGGGGATGGTCGGCCTGAGACAAGAAACCGTTGCTTTGCATACGCAAGCTTTCACGCTCAATACCGCGCAATATTCCTTTAATCAGCGAAGAATCTACCCAAGTCGGTAAAATGTCTTGAGAGGTCGATTCGGGTTGACTCATTGCTATCTCGCTTAAATGGAAGAAACTACTAAAATAAAATCATCAGTTTATATCAGTATAACGCGATTTGAAGTGGGCAAATGACCCACTGTATAGTTTTGAGACAAACCGTGATTTTATTTTGGCAATTTTTTATCACAAACTTACTCTATATGACATTTGAAATTTGTGATTTTATAAACAAATATATGCTAATAATGCTTAAAACTTATGAATTATCAAGATATTCTCGAATTTTGGTTTAACCCAGAAAATCAGCCCAATTGGTTCGCTAAAAGCAATAATTTTGATGTTTTAATCAAAAAAAAGTTTAAAGACATCCATCTTGCAGCCAGTCAAGCAGAACTATGGCAATGGCGTACGACTGCTAAAGGTCGTTTGGCTGAAATTATTGTTTTAGATCAATTTTCTAGAAATTTATTCCGTGATTCTGGCTTGGCTTTTGCCCAAGATGCACTGGCTTTGGCGCTTGCACAAGAAGCCATCGCGCAGGGTTTAGATCTACAATTAAGCCCTGAACAGCGCTCATTTTTATATATGCCCTTTATGCATAGCGAATCGACAAAAATCCATCAAAGCGCGTTAAAATTATTTGAGCAACTGGGCAATCCGATCAACTTAGAATTTGAAAAAAAGCATAAAGTGATTATCGATCGATTTGGACGTTACCCTCATCGCAATGCGGTATTGGGCAGAACATCCACAGCAGAGGAATTGGAATTTTTAACCCAGCCCAATTCTAGCTTTTAATTGACGGCTTTTGGCCAGTATCTCCCCTTGCCATGAACCGACTAAACAGGAGTATGCGCATGAACAAACTCATTATCGCAGCAGCCATAACCGCAGCACTCGGTTTGACTGGCTGTGCCACAACCCCATCAAAACCTTTGACCTTTGAACAACTCGGTCAATATTCTGCGACACCATTAAATGCGCAAAGCTATCGTATTAGCTTTCAAGCTAGACCCAATATGAGCTATGGTACTGCCGAAGAAATCACCTTGGTTAAAGCCGCTCAAACCACCCTACACAATGGCTTTCAATATTTTAAAGTCATGGATGACCCGAGTAATCGGAGTCAAAAACCGCCGCGCCAAGCGGTGATTTACCCAGACCCAATGCCTTATCCATATGGCTATTACCGTCGCCATCCTGGTTTTTGGCCAGGCCCGTTTTATGACGTTCCACAGGTGGTCACACTCGATCCAACTCAAGTTTCCTACAGTATTACTTGCTATAAAGATCGTGCCAAAGCCCCTCAGGATGCCTTTGATGCTCGCTTGATTTTGCAATCACTCGGGGCTAAATATGGTTTAGACAGCCAAGGAAATCCTTTGCCTGTAGCCGCTGAGCCTACCACCAAATAAGTCAACCCATAGAGACCCGATCATTGATGAACCCAACTGAACAGCCTGCTGTTTCACCTAGTCTGCAACGCAGTAAACGCTTCGCCACCATTGCTTTGGTGGTGGCGGTGCTGGCGTGGATTGCATTGATGATTGCAGCTAAATTGCTGCCCGAATACGTCTGGCTCATTCATATTTTAATGCTTTCAGCAGAAGCTGGAGTGGTTGGTGGTTTGGCAGACTGGTATGCGATAACCGTTTTATTTCGCAATCCCTTTGGTCGGATTCCGATTCCTAAATTTTTACGTGACCACACAGAAATTATTCCTCGTAATAAAGCACGCATTGCCGAGTCAATGGGCCGCTTTGTTCAGGAGAATTTTCTTTCACCACAAGTGGTTGAAAAAAGCTTAGCGGAGACGGATCTCTCTCTTGCCGTCGGGAAATGGTTGGCCAATCCGCACAATAATGCGCAAGTGACCCAAGTCATTCAGCAAACGGTACCGAAAATTTTCGAATTTGTCGGTCAGGAACAAATTGGACAATTTATCCAAAATAACAGCGTGCAATGGGTACGCAATACGCAAGTCAACCATCTTGCCAGTGAAATGCTACGGGCAGTTTTAGAAAATGACTTCCATCAAGATGTGTTACAGCGCGGGCTCGATTTAGCCCATGATTGGGTCACACAGCATCCAGAACAAACCCGCGACCTTTCACGCCAGTTGTTTAAAGAACTTGGGGTATGGAAGTTAGCTAAAGGCGCCAGCTGGATCGGCATTGATGTACAACAACGCACCATTGATTCACTGGTCAGTCGTGTCGAGTCGATGCTTGCCGACCATGAACATCCGTGGCGTCGAAAAATTGAAGAAATGGCACAGCAACTCATGCATGAGTTGGCAGACAATCAAAGTGTAGCCAGCCAACGCCTGAACAGTACCAAAGATGCCATGCTCGATAGTCCACAAATGTTGAATTTTATCAGTGGTGCAGTGGTGATTTTATGCGACGCGATTCGTTCTGATTTAGAAAAACCCGACTCTGGGATTGCACAAAACCTACGCGTCGCCATTCAACAAGTGGGCGAAAATATTGTCTCTAACGTCGCTGTACGCCAATTGTTGAATGAAAAAATGAGTGATATTGCCATCAATCTCTCTGATCAATACAGCGAAAAAGTCATTCGGTTTATCAGTGAACGTATACATGAATGGGACTCACGTGAAATGATCGATAAGATCGAAAACGAAGTCGGTGGCGACTTGCATATGATTCGAGTCAATGGTGTCGTGGTCGGTGGTTTTATTGGCCTCGCACTAGGGATTATTCGTGCCTGTGTAGAATGGCTGCTTTAGCCGCCTGCAGCAGTCCTCCTCAAAGGAGATTGGCCGCAGGTTTGAGCTTTATGCGTAGAACCGTTAAACTTTGTCGATCTGAAAATTTAATAGAACAATAAAATCTATGCATTTACCTGCCATCTATACCCTACCTTTCATTCTGATTATCAGTAGCTTAAGCGCTTGCCAGACCATTTCCAAAACCAGCAGTACAGTCAGCAACAAAGTGATGGGCATGCTCGGTAAAGAAAAAGCCCCTGAAATCGATAAAAAAGGCACGGTCGATATCAGCAAAAGTACCCAACAACAGTTAGAAACTCTGCTGACCAATATGCCGAAAAATCAGTGGGTCTATATTGAAAATGATCAACAAGGCACATCTACCCTCAAAAATAAATCGGCAGACAATTTCACCTTGAGCCTCAAATTGAATTGCAAAATCAGCACTCAGCGCCCTACTTTCAGTATAAGCAATGCAGATGGCCAAGAGATCCTAAAAGCACATGATACAAATGTGGGGCAAATTCAAATTCTGCTCGACAATAAAAACTTTGGAAATCCGTTTGAGACAGCCCATCAGCAAAAGTTCCAAAGCTTTAAAACCACTATCGCTCAAGCCAAAGTCATCAAAGTGTTTAATTCCTCAAAACTCTATACCTTCCAAAACAACAAAGCCGAGTTACTTTCTAAAGCCGTAAGTTGTCGCGATAGCCTATAAATATTCGGGGGCGAAATGCAGTAAGTCACCGTTTGACTCAGCTGTGACTTACATGCAGGCTTATTTTGCAGGTGGCTGCGGCCCAGACATATCGACCAACAGGCCTGTAAATTTTCGAACAAACGGCAATAAAATCAGCACAATGGGAAAAGCAATTGCCCAAGAAATCATCCAATTATGCAGCCATAGGGTAAGAAAACCCTCAAACCAACCTAAATTTCTGAGCATATTAATAAACGAAATAATGCCGCTCATGAGACAGGACAAAATAAACGGCACGATAATCAGCGCCCAACGTGCAGCTAACTTCGGCACATTGCCAAAAATTTTAGGAGTGGGTTGTGACATGTCCATATACTCGAGCAGTGATCCTGAATCGCTAAACCACTTATATCGTTTTACTTCGATATAAGCAATGCTTCACTTTTATCGAATATTTTTTATTCGCAACAAATGGGTTCACCTAAAGAGCCTGAAATTTGCTATATTTACCGTTTTTCTGCGACATTTATTTTTCGACTGATTATGAATACGGCAATACAAGCAGCGCTCGATCATGCAGTGCAATCCCTTCAAGCTGAAGGTGTACTCCCAACTGACTGGAACAATACTAGCAATTTGACCCGAACCAAAGACCGAAGCCACGGTGACTTTGCGTCAAACATTGCCATGATTGCCTCTAAAGCTGCAGGTATGAAGCCGCGTGATTTAGCCGAAAAAATTCTGGCAAATCTTCCAGAAGTCGCAGATATCAGCAAAGCAGAAATTGCAGGTCCTGGCTTTATTAACTTCTTTTTAAATGCTGACCAACGTTTTGCTGTCTTAGACCAAATTCAAGCTCAGAAAGATCAATTCGGTCGCACTCAGGCCAATGCTGAAAAACGTGTTCAAGTGGAATTCGTTTCAGCCAACCCAACGTCTAGCCTACACGTGGGTCATGGTCGTGGCGCAGCTTACGGTATGACCGTTGCCAATCTTCTTGAAGCAACAGGTGCCAAAGTTGACCGTGAATACTATGTCAACGATGCTGGTCGTCAAATGGATATCTTGGCGACATCGACTTACTTGCGTTATTTAGAATTGACCGGTCAACAACTGGTCTTCCCTAAAAATGCATATCAAGGCGACTACGTTAAAGAAATCGCTCAAAGCATTATCGACAAAGATGACGATGCTTATGTACGCCCTGTTGCCGACATCTACAAAGATGTTCCTGAAGATGTGCAATATGCTGCTGAACTCGATAGCGAAGGCAATAAAGTCGTTGTTTCAGGTGATAAAGAAAAACACATTGATGGCCTAATTCATAATTCACAAAACCATTTGGCTGCGGGTTACCGTGTGTTCCATCAAGCTGCGCTGAAAGCCATTCTTGATGACATTAAAGATGACCTCGGTGAATTTGGCGTGACTTTCAATCAATGGTTCAGCGAAGCAACCTTGACTGAAAAAATTGATGAAGCATTACAAATGCTCGATCAACGTGGTTTCTTATACGAAAAAGATGGCAACATCTGGTTCAAATCAACTGATTTTGGTGATGAAAAAGACCGTGTTGTGAAACGTCGTAATGGTCAAACTACATACTTCGCATCCGACATTGCTTATCACTTAAATAAACTACAACGCGGCTATACCGATATCGTTGATATCTGGGGTTCAGACCACCACGGTTATATCGCACGTGTGAAAGCAGCGATTGATGCGCTTGGCTATGATTCTAAAAAATTGACCGTACTTTTGGTTCAATTTGTGAGCCTATGGCGTGGCGGCGAGATGGTTCAAATGTCATCTCGTTCAGGTCAATTCGTGACTTTACGCGACTTACGTAAAGAAGTAGGCAACGATGCTGCTCGTTTCTACTATGTCATGCGTAAATCAGAACAACACATTGACTTCGACTTAGACCTTGCTGTGTCTCAAAGTAAAGACAATGCGGTGTACTACATCCAATACGCACACGCACGTATCTGCCGTATGCTTGAAAAAGCGGCTGCGACAGACGTTCAATTCTCTGCTGAAGCTGCACGTCAATTTGCAGCTAAACTTGAGTTAGAAGCTGAAACTGAAGTTCTTGCTAAACTTGCGGCTTACCCTGAAATTGTGGTTCGTGCAGCAAACAGCTATGAACCACACCAAGTGGGTAACTACTTGAAAGAGTTGGCGGCGTTGTTCCATGGTTGGTACAACGAAAATAAAGTCTTGGGTGATGATGCAGAACTGACTCAAGCGCGCTTATTACTGTCTGTAAATGTACAGCAAGTTTTACGCAATGGTCTTGAATTATTGGGTGTGAGTGCGCCTGAATCAATGTAAGCAATTCTTAGCATACGTTAGAATCCGTCCATGTATGACCATATACATTGACGCCTATACAGGCTCTTTATGAGCCTGTATTTTCATGGATATTCAGTCATCTTTTAATGAAAACTTGAAGATGTTGAAATTGTGAAAATTAAACATAAACAGCATGACAGTCATGTAATATATAATAATCAGAACTTGGTTTTGGGTCAGTTCCTACTAGGTTCGTAACAATTACAATTAAAGAGGTTTCCTCGTGTTTGGAAAAACGCAACGCGGTATATCAGAGCGGCCGAATCAGCCTAAAAAACCATTGATTCCTGCATGGTTAGGTACACTTGTGATCATTTTAATCGTGTTGAGTTTCTTGGTGGCCTTGATGTTATGGAAACCATGGGAGCCGGTAAAACCGAAAGGTCAAATTACCTCTGAACACTACCAAGAAGAAACCAATAAAGATTACCGTTTTTATGATCTGTTGCCTCAGCAACAAGTCACCCCGATTCCAGATCAAGCTGTGCCTGAAACAGATACCAAAGAAACCGTGGTGATCGTTGAAGCACCTGAAACGGATACCACTATACCGACTGAGCCGGGTATTGAAGCCACAGAAACAACACCTGCCCCTGCAAGCTATATTTTGCAAGTGCGTAGCTATGATGACCCTGACCAAGCCGATGCCCGTCGTGCAGAAATTATTTTAAATGGCTTATCTGCCGATGTGATCCAAAGTAATGAAAATGGCAAAGTTTGGTATCGCGTCGTGTCTGGCCCCTATGATTCACAAGAAGCTGCTGTGATTGCACAGCAAACTTTACGTCATAGCAGTATCGACTCGATTGTCGTAAAACGCTAAATTTTGCAATTAAAAAAAGCGCCTGATGGCGCTTTTTTTTATTCATTCCTTTAATAAAGGGAGGTTAGAAGGGATTCTTTTTTGAATACATCAGCTTAGCTCAAAAACCTCTCCCTAACCCTCTCCTAAAGGGACAGGGAATTCATTAAATGGTATGCCCTAAAGCTTCGCCCATCACCACAGTCGAGTTGGCTTTAAAGGTCGCATCCCATTGCATTTTGTTTTCTTCAAACAACACAACCGCTGTTGAACCTAAATAGAAACGGCCCAATTCTGCACCTTTTTCTAAGAATAAATCGTGTTGATTCAGTTCCAAACGCCCTGTCGGTTTAACTTTACCTGTAGCCACGGTTTCAATACCTGCCACGATCATTGCACCCACCAATACAACCGCCATACGACCAACTTCTGTATCAAATAAGCAGACCATGCGTTCATTACGAGCGAATAAACCCGGAATATTTTCAGCAGTGGTTTGGTTTACAGAGAATAATTCACCCGGTACATACAAAGTTTCTGTCAATGTCCCTGCAAATGGCATATGTACACGGTGGTAGTCTTTTGGAGACAAATAAACCGTAGCAAACTGACCATTTTTAAACGGCTCAGCCAATTGTGGATCGGCAATCAGGTTTTCAACAGTGAACTTCTGCCCTTTGGCCTGAAATACATCACCATTTTCAATTTTACCCAGTTGAGAAATTACACCATCTGCGGGTGAAACAACACTGTTGGCATTTGCATCAACTACACGTACGCCTTCTTTTAAAGAACGAGTGAAAAATTCATTGAATGATTTAAATTTCAGGGCATTACTTTGCTCAGCAATCGACATGTCGATGCCATACTGCGCTTTAAATGCGGTAATCACAGCATTTTTCACCACAGGGTTTTCACTCGCAGCCAATTTACCCACGATACGTGATAATTTGTGCTGCGGAACAACACGCTGAGCTTGAATAAAAATTTGTTTTTTTAACTGAGATGTAAGGCTCAAGACGGCAACTCTCCGGTGATCACAGGACTATCGAGTCGGTTGCCCCACTCGCTCCACGCACCATCATAAGCTCGAATATTCCAACCGAGTAAACGTCCCAGTATATAAGCTAGGCCCGACCGATGATGGGACTGACAATATACCACCACAGGTTCGTTTAAATTGAACCCCAATTGTTCTAAGCGTTGTTGTGTGCGTTCTAAAGGATGCAATTTTAAATGATTTTCCCGGTTAAGGGCAGTACTCCATTCGAAATGTCGTGCCCCCGGAATGTGACCGCCGCGTCGCGCAGCCAAACGTAGGCCTGTATATTCATCTTCGGTACGGCAGTCCCATACTTGGATTTGCTCCTGCTGCACACGAGCCAATAGCTCATCATAATCTGTTTGATACTGAGCACGCGCCTCTGCACTTACTTCAACCAATGGGCTCACGGGTTCAAATTGCTCAATTTCAGACGAGGTCGGTAAGCCTGCCCCAAGCCAAGCATGGATGCCACCATTGAGGAGACTGGTATTTTCAAAACCGAGGCAATGTAAGTTCCAAATCAGTCGACCAGCCCATGCCCCACCTTCATCGTCATACACTACTACATGGTGTTCTGGACTGATATTCAGATAGCTGATGAGCTGTTCTAAACCGGCTTGGTCAGGTAAAAGCCCCATCGCTTGTTCTTCTTGGCGCACTAACAGTTTCGGCTGCACATGCAGTGCATGTGGAATATGCAATTGGTCATAAACCGAACGACGACTCAAATCGACGATCCGTAGTTTTTCATTACCAAGATGTGGAACCAATTCTTCCGCTTCAATCAGCAGACCAAAATTCAGTGTAGATGCTGTCATCGTTGTTCGTGTTGTATTTTGTGCGATTAAATTCGATCTTAGCATAAGTCATTTTCACTATTATTCTGAATTTTTGCATTCCTTTAGCAATATTTTAGATATAAAAAAGCCGAATCATTGATTCGGCTTTTTTAGTTTTATCTAATGCTGTGTTTAAGCGCTAACTTCAGAGATGTCAAACACCTGACGTAGATACGCTAAGAAAGTATCATTATCTGTCATGGTTTTACCCGGACTATCTGAAATTTTTGCCACAGATTGACCATTACATTCAACCAGTTTCAGTACGATATTCAGCGCAGTTTGTCCCATATCATTGGTCAAGTTGGTGCCAATACCAAAACTCACTTGGAAACGGTCTTTGAAGTAATTATGCAAATCCCACGCTTTTTCGATATTTAGACCATCACTAAAGGTCAGCATTTTACTTTTGCTATCGACTTTAAGCTTTTTGTAATGTGCATAGGCTTTATCGCCCCATTCATACGGGTCGCCACTGTCATGACGTAAACCGTCGAATAGTTTGGCAAAGTACAAATCGAAGTCACGTAGGAACGCATCCATACCGACAACGTCTGTTAAGGCTATTCCTAAGTCACCGCGGTATTCCTGCACCCATGTTTCTAGCGCAGACTTCTGGAAGTTACGTAGACGAACATCAAGCGCTTGGAATGCTTGTAGGAACTCATGCGCCATCGTACCAATTGGAGTAATGTTCAAGTCTTTGGCAATCAGAACATTACTTGTACCGCGGAAAATATACGGTGAAGCCTGATTTAATTCTTCAATTACATGCTTTTGCCATGCATAACTATAACGACGACGCGTGCCAAAATCAGAGACCAAGAATGGTGGATCATTTGGATTTTGCCGTGCTTCATACTGCTTCAGCAAGGCAATCTTATGTTGCAAACGGCGCTCACCTTCGGCTAAAACTTCGGGTGTACGAATACGTTGGAAATATAATTCATTGACGATGGCTAAAACAAAGATTTCAAACATCATCGCTTGAACCATTGGGCCTTCTACCCAAATGTCGAGTCGACCTTCATCATCAATACCCGCTTTAATAAAACGGCGTTTAAGCTGAAATAATTCAAGATAATCAACAAAATCGCTTTTAATAAAACGTAAACTGCGTAAATACTGCAATTCATCATCTTTAAACTTCAACTGACAAAGCATGTCGAGCTGCATGTTTAAATCATCCAAAATTTCAACCAGTGGATAGGCTGTATCATCCAAGTTACGGCAACGAAAGTGATACACACTATGGGTTTGCGGAAATTTGTGTAACACCACCTGAAGCATGGTGAATTTATACAGATCTGTGTCTAATAAGGATTGGATGATTGGAGACATAAAGACTTTCAGTTTTTATCAACTCTTTGCATTAAAGCATACTTTATTGATAAAAAGCCGATTGATTTAGTGGAATAACTTATAAATCACCGCGATTCATCGACTTTTTTCAATTTTTTTGCTGAAGCTGAGCGCGATCAAGCTCACTATTTTTTGAGTAACTGTCGATATTTTTCTTCTTGACCAAATTCACGCGCAAACTGTTCTGCAGTCTTTTGCCCCATTTTTTTGGCATTTGCATCGCAATCCACTTGGCGTAATTGCTTTGCAATCGCCCATTCTAATTTAAACATGGCACCCATCAATGCGGTGTTGCCTTTATTGTCACGTGCGCAGCGGTCTGCACCTTGTTCTAGCAAACGAGTCACAATATTTTGATGACCATAATAGGTTGCCATCATCAGTGGTGTAAAACCCGAAGCATTGCGCACATCGACCGGAAAACCGTGCTTAAGAAATTCATTGATGACTTCTTCATTGCCAGTTTTGGCTGCAGCAAAGAAAATTGCGATCAATTCCTGTTGTGAGGTCATCTGATCGCTTGCAGTTGCTTTAGCGGGGGAGATATCTTCCGCGATTGCCACGTTTGCGAATGCGGAACCAAACGCAAGAAGACTGGCTAAAGTCAAATGCTGCATAACTTTCATGATGAACTCCAACAGAAAACGAATGTAGAATTGAATTAGAAATGATTCATTTCATAAAAATGAATATTTAAGGAGTGCCTATGAAACTCCCCCTAGGGTGCAGGAAAGGTATGGAGCTTCATAGGACTTTTTTGAGGTAACGTTCTAGACCCTAGTTACCAATCCTTCAGACTGATCGAAATTAGTCTTTCAGTTGTGCTGCTTTAGCTTTTACAGTTGCAAGATTACCGTTTACTGCTTTAGTCATACGTGTACCGTAGTCTGCATCTGCTTTATAGAAGTAAGACAACATAATGTGTTTCGTTTCTGAATCTTTCACGTTGCCAAGGTCAGCAGCCAAGTTCATGATTAAGTTTTCTTTCTCTTTCGCAGAGTATGAACGATAAAGCTCACCCGCCTGCTTGAAGTTTTGCTCTTTCACGCCTTTTTGCTGAACTGTGCCAGAAAGCGGTGTTTCAACCGCACGCGCTTTCGCAGTCGCTGGTTTTGGCTCAATACGGCTTGGCTCGTAGTTCACATTTGATGAAGTACCGCCAACATTCATGTAACCATCTTGATTGTTTTTGTTTACAGCAACTAATGGACGGTTGACTGGAATTTGTTGGTGGTTCGCACCTAAACGGTACATTTGTGTATCTGAGTAAGAAAAGATACGGCCTTGCAGCAGACGATCTTCTGATGGCTCGATACCTGGGACTAAGTTACCTGGAGCCAATGCCACTTGTTCCGTTTCCTGGAAGAAGTTTTTCGGCATACGGTTCAGCGTCAATGTACCCACTTTAGTTTCTGGAACTAAGTTCGTTGGCCAGATTTTAGTTGGATCTAGCGGATCAAAATCAAAGCTGTTGAGATCTTTAGGATCTAACACTTGGATATAAAGATCCCATTTCGGGAATTTACCAGCATTGATGTTGTTATAAAGATCGTTAGTCAAGTGGTTGAAATCTTTACCTTGTTGCTCAGCAGCTTCTTTAACGTTCAGACCTTTCACACCTTGTTTAGAGCGGAAGTTGAATTTAACGTATTTGTATTCGCCTTTGTCGTTATAAAGCTTGTATGCATGCACACCAAAGCCGTCTTGTTCGCGGTAGCTGGTAGGCACGCCTTGGTTACCATACACATAAGTCAACATGTTGGTTGCCCATGGCTGGCTAGACAAGAAATCAAATACGCGGTTTGCGTCTTGAACGTTGTTGATTGGGCTAGGCTTCATGGCATGGATGAAGTCTGGGAATTTGATCGCATCACGGATGAAGAACACTGGAGTTTGGTTACCCACTAAGTCCCAGTTGCCTTCTTGTGTATAGAACTTAATCGCAAAACCGTGCGGGTCACGTAAAGTTTCTAGAGAACCTTTACCGTGAATTACAGTCGAGAAACGTAAGAAAACTGGAGTCTTGGTACCTGCTTTGAACAATGAAGCAATGGTTAGATCAGATAAATCTTTAGTTGCAACGAATTCACCATAAGCACCTGTACCACGGGCATGTACCACACGCTCAGGAATACGCTCACGACCAAACGTTGTAATTTTTGAACCGATTGTACGTCTTGAAGTAGAACTGAACCATTTGGACCCGCAGTAATCGAGTTTTGGTTATCGCCTACTGGTGCACCATTGTCTTTAGTTAATGGCGCTGCTTGAGTCGCCGCTGTTGCTGTTGCTAACATCGCAACCAATAAAGAACGCTTAAACATCGTCTTAATATCTCTGTTAAATACCTTTCCTGCCCCGCAAAGATACTGATATTTAATAAATAGATAAAACAGATTATTTTCATAAATTCAATCGCATTATTAGATTTATAAAAAATATACATTTCATTTTCAAATGTTTGAGCCCAAAATTTTCTAAACATCGCTTCGAAAGAATGCTGTCTTTGCTACAATCCCTGCCCTATGTTCAATTTTCTACTCGGAAGAATTTATGCGGGCCTTGTTACAACGTGTTTTGGAAGCCAAAGTGGTGGTCGATGGTGAGATCACGGGTGAAATCAATCACGGTATTTTAGTGTTTTTAGGACTTGGTAAAGCTGACGATTTAGAAAAGGGCAAAAAACTGATCGATAAGATCTTGAAATACCGTTTTTTTGATGATGAACAAGGCAAGATGGGCTGGAATGTCAGTCAAGCTGGCGGTGGTATCCTCTTGGTGTCTCAATTTACTCTGATGGCACAAACGCAAAAAGGCCTGCGCCCTGATTTTGGCCCTGCCATGCCGCCAAACGATGCCAAAGCACTGTATGAACAGCTGGTCGATTACACCAAGCGCCAATATGATCATGTGCAGACAGGCATCTTTGCCGCCGACATGAAAGTGCATTTGGTCAATGACGGTCCAGTGACCTTTAATTTAGAAGTTGAATAACCACTGAAGCATTAAAAAAGCCCTCAAAAGAGGGCTTTTTTAAATCCTCCCGCTAAAGGAGTGAAAACAAGGCGTAAATCTTACTTACCTGTTTTTTCTTTAATAAACGCACGTGCGATTTTAATTTTTTCTTTAACCGGTTTTGGAAGTTTAGGTGGAATTAACTTCGCCACTTGGTTAAACCAGACCAGTAGACCAAAATCACCTTCCATTTTAATACTGCCATTTTGCATACCCGTCATAAATGCAGTTGGGTCACCTTTCATCAAGGTTTTTACACCCTGTTCGCTGTCCGCAAATTGCAAAATAAAGTCTGCTTTTTCAGCATCGCCTGAAACAGTATCAATCTGTCCGTTATTTACAATAATTTGACGTGCAACACCTAAATCCGTGCCGATTTGAATACGGAATTGACGTTCATGAACCAATTCAATGAATTTAGGGCTAGTACGTGCAAGCTGTTTCATACGAAGCGCTAAACCTGCCACGAGTAAATCAAGTGGATCCGTACTGACATCAACTAAAGGTAGTTTTACGACAGGAATTGATGATAGTTTCATGACTTAAAGCCTATTGTAATTGTTGGAAAATTGACTGGCTTCATCCTACCATAACTTGGCTTTTGAGAAGTAAGGCTTTGTATCTCAAATCGGACTAATACGTTCATAAAAAAATGCGCCCTCAGGCGCATTTTCATTGAAATTTTGTTCTGGCACTTATCGGCTCGAACATTGCTGTTCTTCATCATATACAGGCGTGTGCTCTATACATTGGCGCTTTGCCATCGCACGCTCTGCACGGCGGTCTTCACGTAACAATACTAAAGTGAATACCACCATTGCGGCCATTAATGCCGTTAAATAACTATAAGTCACTGATAATTCAAACATGGTTTGTGTGCCAAATCGAATCACTTCAATGAGTCCCCACACCAGCATCCCCGCCAGCATAAAACTTAACCAGCGACGATAAGGCGAGAAGAAAACAGCAATCACAGCCGCCGATACCAAGCTCAGGCCAACGATTGTTGCTAAATTCGCTGTTAACATAAAAACCTCCGTCATTTGACAGCTGACATCTCTTGTCTTACAGGATGCTGAGCCGTCTCACTACTGTATCTTCAGTAAATAGATTTGGTCGATCTCAATCTCTTGCAAGCATTATGCTGAGTTTTTTGCATAAAAAAAGTCTCGTTTTTTGTCCATGCGACACACCTTGTCGCAACATTATTTTGTCATTACATTTTTTCTTTTTAAAGAATTTCTAGAACAATGATGGCATCTCGTTTCGAGTGTCATTACAAAAAAAACAGCTGATTTTAGGCTAAAAAAATTAATTTTTCGAATGCTGTTAATCGTTGTTTTTATCGACAATTTTCTTCTACCGTTCATCGGATGAGCTGAATTCTTGGCATAAAAAACGCAGCCTTTTGGCTACGTTTTTTAGTATGAATTAAATGCTTTTAAGCACGATTCAAATCTTTATCGTGCACACCAAGCAGGTAAAGAACACCATCTAAACCCACACTTGAAATGGCTTGATTGGCATTTTGACGCACCAAAGGTTTCGCACGGAAGGCAACGCCTAAGCCAGCTAAAGACAACATTGGCAAATCATTCGCACCATCACCGACTGCAATGGCTTGTTCTAATGAAATCCCCATTTCTTCAGCGATTTGTGTCAATAAGAAGGCTTTGCGGGCACCATCCACAATATGGCCTTTCACTTCACCGGTTACCGCGCCATCTTGGACGTCCAGTACATTGGCATGGACTTCATCGATACCCAGTTTTGCTTGTAAATATTCAGCAAAATACTGAAAACCACCTGACAAAATAGCCGTGCGATAGCCCAGTGATTTCAGCGTTGAAATGAGACGTTCCGCACCTTCTGTGACAGTCAGACGTTCTGCAATCTTAGGCAATACCGAAGCATCCATACCTTTGAGTAGTGCCACACGTGCACGGAAACTTTGTTGGAAATCGAGTTCACCTTGCATAGCACGTTCAGTGATTTCAGCCACTTGAGCGCCGACACCCGCTTCAATCGCCAATTCGTCAATCACTTCTTGCTCAATCAGCGTCGAGTCCATATCAAAGCAGACTAAACGACGATTACGACGGTAAGCATTGTCTTCTTGAACGGCAACATCTACCCCTAGTTCAGTAGATAGACGTAAACATGCTGCACGCATCGCAGTGGCATCCAACATCTGGCCTTTTAGACCAAATTGAACGCAGGCACGGCGCGGACCTTCACTTGATCCATCTAACTCTGGACGGCCAGATAAACGAGTCACAGTTTCAATATTGAAGCCTTGGCTCGACACAATATTTGTAACTGCCTGTAAATGAGACGCCTGTAATTCTGGCGCAAGTGCCGTAACGATATAGCGTGTGCGGCCTCCCTCATTTACCCATTGTTGATATTCTGTTGTAGAGATTGGTTTAAAGCGCACAGTTAAGCCAATATCATGTGCTAAAATCAACATCTCCTTCATGGCTAATGCTGTCGCAGTCTGGTCTTCCGACGAAACAACAATACCTAAAGTCAGCTGATTGTGGATGACTGCTTGTCCGACATCTAAAATCTGTAAGGAATGTGCGGACAAAACCTGCATTAATCGTGTAAATTGATTAGGTTGGTCAGGTCCTAAAAGTGATATAAGAATGATTTCTCGCATGAATTGACTCGGGTCTGAGCTACAACTAATGTAAGAATCATAATCTAAATTGAATAGAATTGCCTTGGAAGTTTACGTTGAATGCGCCTAGACAAGGGCTATTTGCTAGCCTATTAGTAGTTTGTTTTGCTTTGCATACCTTTTTATTGGTATTGGCAACAACCCACCAACTGAACGAAAACCGTGCCAGTCAGGGACAACTGATGACCAGTCAATTGGTTACAGACAGCCTATCTGAGCTTGAGCCGGCCAATACCGTATCATTAGCCTTACTTGCTGACCGCTATGCAACCAACCCGAGCGTGGCTTCCATCCGCATCTTAAATGCCAATAATCAAGTCTTGGCTACAGGCGGTTTGACCAAAACCCGTGACGGTGAAATCTTTGTTCGTGATGCGCTGCAAAACGAAAAGAAAGTTGGAACGGTTGAAATCACCTTAATTAAACCAAGTATTGGTGAAATCTTACGTACGCAATGGGCCGCGATTCTATTTTCATTATTCTTACATGGCTTGTTGTGGTTAGCGTATCGCGCAATTGCACGTCCAAGTCGTACTGAATATTTAGCGCGAATCAACAATGAATCACGTCTAAAACATGAAATTCAAACGCTAGCGCAGGCTTTAGAACAAGAAAAACACAATGCCGCTGTGGCGATTGCTCAAGCGCAGCAAAATGCGCAAGCCAAAGCAAAACAGCATAAAGATATGAAACCAGTGGTTCTCGACAGCAACAGCTTGGCATTAAATATTCAATTTTATGATCCGAAACAGCTTCTCGATAGCGTCAACAAAACCGTGTCTGTGCCGTATTTTAATCTCTGCCAAATTTTCTTGAATAAAACCACAGAACTCTGTGTTCAACATTATAAATTGAACAGTTCTGACATCAGTACAGTGCATAAGTTTGATGAACATGGCGCAACCATCAGCATGACCGCTGACACTCCAGATGCGCTACGCTGTCTCACCATGATCAGCTCAGTATTCCAATTGCTCTCAGATGTTTTATATAAACGCTACCGTGAAGAAAAACGTTTCGTTTTACAAACCCGTAGTGCGATTTCAAGCTCTGTCGAAGCTATGCAATTGTCTTCTGTACAAGCGGCTGAACGTTTAGTCCAACAATTGGTTGCCAAAGAAAGTGCCATTCATGTGCCGACAACTTTGCTCAAAGAGATTTCAGATCATTTCCAATTGGTCAGCTTGCCAAATCCGACCAATGTGTTGACGCGTCATGCGTTTATGCTCAATGGAATGGACAGTGATGCCGCTGAATTGGCTCAAAACTTCAGAACTGAAATTTTAAAATCCAAACAGTCAAAAGCCTCGTAAAGGTTTTAGCGCAATCAAAAATCCCGACTTGAGTCGGGATTTTTTTGTCTTAAACAGTCGAAATTTTCTGTGCAATCAAATATTTTTGCGCGTTATGCGGTTCGGTACCTGCTTCAACCGCGACTTTCTCCCATTGCCCATTCGACTGCATTTCCCATGCATTTTGATTATCTTCCAAATAGTTAAGTAGACCATCTTTCATAATGCGTTTTTTCAAACGGCTTTCCAAAATGGGAAAACAGGTTTCGACCCGTGAAAATAAGTTACGTCCCATCCAATCGGCACTGGCACAGTACAATCGTTTTTCGCCTGCATGCTCAAAATAATACACTCGAGTATGCTCTAAAAAGCGCCCAACGATAGATCTCACATGAATATTCTCAGACATACCTTTGACCTGAGGAATCAAACAACAAATCGAACGGATAATTAAATCTACACGTACCCCTGCTTGCGATGCACGATACAAAGCAGCAATCAGTTGCGGTTCCGTGAGTGCATTGACCTTCACAATAATTCTTGCGTATTTTCCCGCTTGTGCGGCAACAATTTCCTGTTCAATCAGTTTCAGTAATTCAGTATGCAGGGTAAATGGTGCATGCAGTAAGGCTTTCAGCTTCGCCATCTTGCCCATGCCGGTCAGTTCCTGAAACATACGATGCACATCTTCGCAAATATCGGAATGCGTCGTCATCAGGCCATAATCGGTATACATCCGCGCATTGCCTGCGTGGTAATTACCTGTTCCCAAATGGGCGTAGCGTAACAACTGATTATTTTCACGGCGTACAATCAAAATCATCTTGGCATGGGTTTTATAGCCCACAATGCCATACACCACGACAGCGCCCGCTTCTTGCAATATATTGGCCACGGTAATATTGGATTCTTCATCAAACCGCGCCCGAAGTTCGATGACGGCGGTTACTTCCTTGCCGTTGCGTGCCGCCTCCGCTAAAACTTGTACGATGTCCGAATCTGGCCCACTACGATAGAGCGTCTGCTTAATGGCTAAAACCTGAGGGTCTTTTGCAGCTTCACGTAATAAGTTGATGACCGGTTGAAAGGAGTCAAACGGATGATGTAACAACACATCTTGTGTTTTTAATACATCAAAAATCGCGGTTTGTTTACGAAAAACTTTAGGAATAATCGGTGTATAGACCGGATATTTCAGTTCAGATCGTTTAAAACTAGTACTGAGACGCGATAAATTG
Organism: Acinetobacter sp. YH01020; assembly: GCF_013420275.1. Classification (NCBI taxonomy): domain Bacteria; kingdom Pseudomonadati; phylum Pseudomonadota; class Gammaproteobacteria; order Moraxellales; family Moraxellaceae; genus Acinetobacter; species Acinetobacter sp. YH01020. Next base: position 21,832 of record NZ_VOYN01000023.1, on the reverse strand, counting down.
ATCGGGCCATCAATGCGATAGAGCTCCTGCTCACTCAAATCAAATTCATCTAACAAATAATCAATAATGCTTTGCGGACAATCATCTTCAATTTCTAAGCGAACTGCCCGACCAAAACGGCGTGAAGACAATTCATCTTTTAAGGCCACAGCCAAGTCATCCACATCTTCAGCCAGAACCAAATCTGCATTGCGCGTCACTCGAAAGGCATAACAGCCCGTCGCTTTCATCCCCGGAAATAAATCATTAATGTGTTGCTGGATGATGGCCGTCAGAAAAATTTGTGTTTCTGTACTGCCTTCAACTTCGACGGGCATTTTGATTAAACGCGGCAAGGAACGTGGCGCAGGCACAATCGCCATTTCAATGGCACGACCAAAGGCATCTTTGCCTTCTAGGCTCACAATAAAGTTGAGGCTTTTATTGACCAAGCGTGGAAACGGATGCGATGGATCTAAGCTAATCGGCGTTAAGACCGGTTGAACTTCTTTACTAAAATAATGGCTAATCCACGCCCGATGTTTTTCTAAAATATCTTTAAATTGAATAAAACGAATGCCTTCACTTTGTAGTGCAGGCAATACAGCATGATTGAGGGTGTGGTATTGCTGTGCAACCGTGTCATGAATCACTTGGGAAAGTTCATCTAAGACCACTTCAGTCGGAATGGCATCTGGCGTCCGTACAATTGCATTCAAATCTCGTTGTTTCATTAGCCCCGCAATGCGAATTTCAAAGAATTCATCTAAATTGCGTGAAAAAATGATGAGAAAATTCAAGCGTTCAAGTAAAGGTAAACTTGAATCGAGTGCCTGAGCCAAGACCCGCCGATTGAAATCTAAAAGTGACAATTCACGATTATAATAGGTCGCTGATGAATGCTGAAAATGTTGCATACCCTCTCAATGCTGTTTGAAACAGTCTATATCTAAAGTGTTTGCCGGCATGTTAGGCAGCGGAGATGACACTTATGTTACAAATAGCATTAATCAATTAAAAAAGCATGCAATTCCCTAAAGCCCTGTTCATCAAATCGTAAAATTTATTTTCGACATCAAAAAAGAGGGACATTGCCCTCTATTTTACTGAATTGTTTATTGCACAGGCTTGTCTTGTTCCAATGCTTTGGGCTCACTCGTCCGTGCTGCCCAATAGGTTGCCAGTGCGGGACCCGAAATATTGTGCCACAAACTAAAAATCGCACTCGGCACAGCGGTCAGAGGTGAAGCGGCAAAATGGGTCGCCGCCAATGCCACACCCAAACCTGAGTTTTGCATCCCAACTTCAATCGACACTGCTTTACAGTCTGCATAGGGCAATTTAAACAGTCGGCTGGCCCAAAAACCCAATAGATAGCCCAAGCCATTATGTAAGGCCACTACCCCAAGAATCAGTAAACCTGATTGCAAAATCTGTGTTCGACTACCCGCAATGATTGCTGCCACAATCGCTACAATTGCCACAACAGAAACCAATGGCATGACCTGTATATAGGCATCCACTCGGTGCTTAAAGACAGTTCGAATCATTAACCCCACAATGATCGGAAATAAAACCACTTGTAAAATTGAAACCAACATCGATGCCGCATTAATTTCGATCCATTGGCTTGCCAGCAAATAGAAAATCGCAGGGGTTAAAACCGGTGCGAGTAATGTCGAAACAGAGGTACAGGCAACAGATAATGCGGTATTACCTTTTGCCATATAGGTGATGACATTAGAAGCCGTTCCACCCGGACAGCAACCGACAAGAATGACCCCGATCGCGATTTCTGTCGGCAGTTGCAATAATTCACACAAGAAAAAAGCCAATCCCGGCATCACAATAAACTGTGCCAAAACCCCGATCATCACAGCTTTAGGACTTTGCAATACACTTTTAAAATCTTGCAGTGTCATGGTCATGCCCATACCCAACATAATGATGCCTAGCATCCATGGGATATATGCTTTTAACCAAACAAATACATCGGGAAAAAACATGGCGAGCGCTGCAAACAGCACCACCCAAATCGCAAATGTTTTCTGCACAAATTGAGTGAATTTTAAGAAAGCCGACATAGGCATCTTCCATTTAAAAACAGGGACAAAAAAAGGCACACCCTTGTGCCTTTTCTCAACTGAGCCCACTGGGTCATGCCAAAGATAATGCCTGTGCATGCTGCTGCACAATATCTTTCAGGTAAATACGCTTCACCCCATTCGCCAACATGTCTTGCCATGCATGCTGTAAGGAACCCTGTAAATCGATCCCTTTGGTCAAATCAGCAATCACAAAAGTTTCAAAACCAAGCTTACGCGCATCCATTGCCGTCCATGCAACACAAAAATCCGTGGCAATGCCCACCACAAAGACCGTATCAATACCACGTTCGCGCAAATAGCCCGCCAAACCCGTTGAAGTTTTCTGATCCGCTTCCATAAAAGCAGAGTAGCTGTCGATATGCTGATGAAAACCTTTACGGATAATCAGCTGCGCCGTCGGTAAATTTAAATCCGGATGCAATTCGGCATCCTGTGTGCCTTGTACACAATGCGTCGGCCACAATACTTGCGTTCCATAATTCAGCTCTATGCTGTCATAAGGTGCATGCTCAGGATGATTTTCAGCAAAAGAAATATGGTCGGCTGGATGCCAATCTTGAGTCAGCACAATATTCGCAAAGTATTGTCCAACTTGATTAATCCCTGGAATAATTTGATCTGCATTGGCAACAGCCAACTGACCACCTGGGGTAAAACCATTTTGTACATCGACCACAATCAGCGCTGTATTTTTTTGCATATCTCTCCATCCGTTGTCATGCGTTGTCGGCGACTCTACTGATTCGCTCATATTTTAAAAGCCTTAGTATTCAGTCCTGTGCATAAAAATAAAATGACTGTCCTTCCTGACAATACCGATACTTGGGCAAATGCTCAACCAAACGCTGTGCAAAGCGTGGGTAAATACGGGCTTTTCGCCGAGTCGAGGCATGAAAATAAAAATATCGCGGTTGATGTTGAAAGATATATTTTAATAAATGGCTGCGTGTCTGTTGCATGACCTCAAACGCATTAATATTTTCAGCAACATCTTCTAGGGTAGGTTCATCGGCAAAGGCTAACCACGCATTTTGTCTCGGCTGTTGGCGATTTCTTTGAAATACAGGTTTGAGTTCCAAGATAAATTCGTATTGATGTAGATACAAACTGAATTCACGTTGATCAACTTTAAAAATTGCGACCAGTTTTCTTGCTGACATAGCCCCTCTACGTTGATTTTTTATTTTCTCTTTCTGCTGTATTTTTACATAAAATACATTTATTTATCTTGATTTAAAGCATTAGCGCGACTTCAATTGTCGCCATAAAAAAGCCCGCAATATGCGGGCTTTTTTGATATGACATGTTCCTTAAGATGGAATACGACGTACCAATAACAACATAAATATTGCAGAGATTGCGATACATGGAATTGCAGCGGTAATCACCCCTGCCGCACCAAAACCTGCTGCCAATAACTGACCCGCAATTGCAGGGCCTAACATTGCACCGACACGACCAACAGCTGAAGCGACACCAACACCCGTACCACGTAACTGTGTTGGATACACGATACCACCGAAGGCATACAATACACCTTGGCAACCAATCACGAATGCACCGACTAAAGCTGACGCCATGTACATTTGGGTCAATGAACCTGCACCATTCAGCGCAAATAGACCTGCCAAAATACCGCCGTACATCAAAATGATCACATAAGCTTTCTTCCAACGGTCAGTCAACATACCTAAAATGATCGTACCAATGGTTGCACTCACCATGAAGTAGAACTGCGCAGTTGCACCATCTTTACGAGTGAAACCGAGTTCGGTGAACAACGACGGTAACCAGCTCAACATGATGTACACCACCATCAAGGTGAAGAAGTAGCTCACCCAAATTGAGAAAGTACGTAAACGGTTTTCTGTGTTAAAGAGGTTTTTGAAAGCACCTTGTTGCACTTCGCCATTGGCGGTCGCTTGAACCGCTTGATCTTTGGCTTTCAAGAATTCACGCGATTCAGGCAAGAACCAGATCATCAATGGAATGACAACAATCGGTAATAAACCGCCTAAATAGAAAATATTTTTCCAGTTTGCACCGAAGTCCGTCATTGCGACCAATGACAAGATTGCCGCACCCACAGGCATACCACAGTACATCAAACCGACTGCACGACCACGATTTTGTGGCGTTACCGCTTCAGATGCCAAGGTAATTAAAATTGGCATTGCTGCCCCTAAACCCGCACCGGCAAGAAAACGTACAGCGAGTAAGCTATGGAAGCTATTTACCCACACCGTACATAAGGTAAAGATGGCGAACATCCCCGTAGACCAAATTAATACTTTTTTACGGCCCATTCGGTCTGCAATCCGACCACCCACCAAAGCACCAGGTAATAATCCTAAAATACCGGCACTAAAAAACACCCCTAGCTGCGAGCTATCCAGCCCGAAATATTCACGAATCCCTGCTGCTGCAATACCTGCAGCCTGAATATCCAGACCTTCGATTACGGCAATAAGGAAGCAGATTGCTACCGTGACAATAGCATGCTTATTATCTGACTTTTCCATTGGAGAATCCTTGTTGTCATCAGCGTTCAAATTAAGTCGCATCATCGCTGAGCCTTATAAAGGATATAACTACCAATAAGTTGAAGCCTTTCGTCCAAAATTGGATTACGTGCATGGTGTAATAGTTTTTGTGCTTTAAGTCACAAAGTCGTAAAAACAATTAAAAATTTAAAATAAAAAAATATGAATCGTGCAATGAACAGTCAAATCAAGCGATCTTTTTAAACACTCATAAAAACATGTCTATTTCTATTAGATATAAAAAAGATTATTACCCAAGTTTTTAACAATCATTTGTAATAAAACCCGAGCGAATTGATATAGTTTTTAAATCTTTAGTCATTGTTATTTAATCTTAAATTCTGATTAAAAAGCACGGAATACACATAGATCAACCTTTTGCTGATGATTTAATCAATCCCATCAACCATGCCAACCCTCTCGATTGAATAAAACATTTTCAAGATTCAGCCCCTGCTGAACAATTTTCAGGCTGCAAAAAAACCGCTATTTTACACTTGATTGTTTTAAGTTTGATTTGTATAAAGAATTTTATGGCTTTGACCAAAGCATATTGTTCTTATGCGTTTGATCAGTCATAATTTGCGTAAGCATTATTCAATTTGGGTATAGCCCAATGAACATGCTACAAATCAAAATTCGAAACCATCCAGAAATCAATATTTCATCTTGTCGGATGGACAAATAGGATAGCTTTTCAAAATGACTCAGCAAGCTCAGACCATTCAAGGTTCAATTGTCGCAATCGTCACCCCAATGTTTGAAGATGGCAGCGTAGATTGGAAGAGCCTCGAGAAGCTGGTTGAGTGGCATATAAAGCAAGGCACCAATAGTATTGTTGCTGTAGGGACTACAGGTGAAGCTTCTACCTTGAGCATGGCCGAACACACTCAGGTGATCAAAGAAATCATCCGTGTGGCGAACAAACGCATTCCAATTATTGCCGGCACAGGTGCAAACTCAACCCACGAAGCGATTGAACTCACCAAAGAAGCCAAAGAGTTAGGTGCAGATGCGGCATTATTAGTTACACCATACTATAACAAACCTACCCAAGAAGGCCTGTATCAACACTACAAAGCGATTGCTGAAGCTGTTGATTTACCTCAAATTTTATACAATGTACCTGGCCGAACCGGTGTAGACATGCACAACGACACCGTGATCCGTCTTGCTGATATTCCACAAATCGTGGGCATTAAAGACGCCACTGGCGATGTTCCTCGTGGTCAAGAACTCATTGAAGGCCTTAAAGGCAAAGATATGGTGGTGTACTCAGGTGATGATGCAACGGCTTATCAGTTAATGGGTTTAGGTGCTAAGGGCAACATTTCGGTTACTGCGAACGTGGCGCCAAAAGAAATGAGCGAAGTGTGTGCAAGCGCTTTGGCGGGTGACGCAGTCCAAGCCGAGCAACAAAACAATACTGTTGCAAATTTACATCAAATTTTATTTTGCGAATCGAACCCAATTCCTGTGAAATGGGCACTTCATGAGATGAACCTGATTGAAACAGGCATTCGCTTACCATTAACACCCCTTGCAGAACAATATCGCACTCCGCTTCGTGAAGCACTCATCACTGCGGGCGTTATCAAATAAAGAAGAGCAAACATCATGCAATTACGTTTAGGACTTAGCCTGGCACTTTCAGTGTTTACATTAGCCGGTTGTAGTTCACTTGCCTTTAATAATGGCACACTGGACTATAAACAAACCACAGATGTTGAACCACTGAAATACCCTGAAGGGTCGATGGTTCGTCCTGCAACGCCTTTGTATCCTGCTCCATCTGTTGACCCACTAGCAATTGAGCATGCACCAAAGCTTGAAAATAAGCGCGGCAATCGCTATGCCCTTCCGCGTCCAGCCGCGGAAAAAAATAATGTCGTTGCAGATTCCTCAACAGACAGTACAAATATTAGCCGCCCTCAACTATTGGTGGATGGAAATCAAAATCCACTGATCAAAGTTGAAGGAAATTCTGCTACAATTTGGCAATACACACTTGCTACCCTCAGCAGCCTTAACCATACCATTGTTGGTCAGAGCAAAAACCGTTACGAAGTAACCGTCAAGGTCGATCAACAGACCTATGTTTTAAGACTTTCTTCTGTAGGTTCAAGCAATAACATCGCTGTGTTCAATGCCGATAACAGTTTTGCAGACAAAGAAAAAGCTGCAGATCTGTTAGCTCAGATTTACCAAAATTGGCCAGCCTAGTCGTACTAGGCATTTTTTCTCGAAAAAGGTTCCCTCATGTTAAAACAAACCTTGCTCTATACTGGTAAAGCGAAATCTGTTTATGAAACAGATAGTTCTGACCACCTCATCCTAGTTTTCCGTGACGATGCTTCTGCATTCAACGGTGAAAAAATTGAACAACTGGATCGCAAAGGTAAGGTGAACAACCGTTTTAACGCCTTTATCATGGAAAAATTGGCTGCGGCTGGTATCGAAACTCATTTCGAAAAACTTCTTTCTCCAACTGAAGTTTTAGTGAAAAAATTGACTATGGTTCCTGTAGAGTGCGTAATCCGTAACTATGCAGCAGGTTCACTTTGCCGTCGTTTAGGCGTTGAAGAAGGTAAAGAACTTACTCCGCCAACTTTCGAATTGTTCTTCAAAGACGATGCGTTAGGCGACCCAATGGTGAATGAATCACAAGCGATTGCATTAGGTTGGGCGACTGCAGAACAACTCGCTCAAATGAAAGAATTGACTTATAAAGTAAACGAAGTACTTAAAGGTCTATTCGATGCAGGCAACATGCTGCTTGTTGACTTTAAACTTGAATTTGGTGTGTTCCACGACCGTATCGTACTGGGTGACGAATTCTCTCCAGACGGCTGCCGTCTATGGGACAAAGACACTAAGAAAAAACTCGACAAAGACCGTTTCCGTCAAGGTTTAGGCGGTGTAGTTGAAGCTTATGAAGAAGTTGCTGCACGTTTAGGTATCGACCTTTCTGATATCTAAGTCGTTCATCGATGTAAAAAACCGAGCTCTTTAGCTCGGTTTTTTAATGAAATATTACTCGATTAATCTATGATCGAAAAAACAAATGTTAACGATAAAAATCCTCTGTTTCACATTTACCCACGTTCACACTAAGATAGCTACATATCAAGCAGCACCAGGATCTATACTTCTCCAATGTGTATGCCGACCAGATTTTCCATCTACCCTCTAGGATGTATCTCCCCCAAAGACATCCTATTTTTTCAGCCCAGCTCGCCTTGAGTTGGGCTTTTTTTTGCATGAAATAGACATAAAAAAGGGCGCCGAAGCGCCTTGCCATTATGATCATTCAAATCATTGTTGCTGTTGTTGCATCCAACGTCGTTGCTGCAAACGCTCACCTTCAACTTCACGTTTATTACGTGCAGACTCATACAGCTTAGTGCCTTTCAGTTCAGGCGGCATATAATCCTGCATGACAAAATGCTCAGGATAATTATGTGGATATAAATAGTCCACGCCATAGCCTTGCTCTTTCATCAATTTGGTTGGTGCATTTCTCAAATGTAGTGGCACAGGTAGATTCGAGGTTTTTTCTGCCAAATCTAAGGCTTTGTTGATGGCCAAATAAGTACTGTTACTTTTAGCACTGGTTGCCAAATACACCGCACATTGCCCCAAAATGATTCGACATTCAGGCATACCAATTGCCTGCACAGATCGGAAACATTCTCCAGCCAACAGTAAAGCATTTGGATTTGAGTTGCCAATATCTTCAGATGCCGCAATCAACATACGACGTGCAATAAAGACGGGGTCTTCACCACCTTTGAGCATACGTGCCATCCAATACAAAGCGGCATCTGGATCACTGCCTCGAATCGACTTAATAAAAGCCGAAACTAGATCATAATGCTGTTCGCCCGATTTGTCATAGCGTGCAATATTTTGCTGCGCAACTTTGACTACCACCGCATTGTTAATGATATTCTCTAAGTCTGGCTCAAACGTACTGGCGATTAAATCTAAAAGATTTAATGCTTTACGAGCGTCACCTGCGGCAAATTGAAATAAAGCTTCATATTCTTCGATTTGAATATAACGCTCTTTTAAAAAAGAATCTTGCTGAATCGCTTGATCCAATAAGCGCTGAATTGCGTCATTATCCAGAGCATTTAAGGTATAGACCTGACAACGGGACAATAAGGCATTATTAACTTCAAATGAAGGGTTTTCTGTGGTTGCACCAATCAGAGTAATTTTGCCCTTTTCAACTGCATTCAGTAAGGCATCTTGTTGTGACTTATTAAAACGATGAATTTCATCAATAAACACCACAGGTGTCAATAAATCTCCACCATCGGCGATGATTTCACGTAACTCTTTCACCCCAGTATTGAGCGCAGATAAACTAATAAATGGTCGGTCAACGGCCTGCGCTAACAACAACGCAATTGTGGTTTTACCTACACCCGGAGGTCCCCAAAAAATAATCGATGGCAAATGCCCTTGGTCAATCATCTGGCGTAACGGTGCATCTTCACCCAGAAGGTGATCTTGTCCAATAATTTGAGATAAATCATGAGGACGCATGCGTTCAGGAAGAGGAATTTGGCTGTCTGACATCTTATTATTTCGTTTCCGGCAATTGGGGACGTTTTTTCTATTCTAACACTGCCTTGGCAGAATCTTTGCTTTATTCGATATTCAATTTAAGAGGCTGGTTTGATGTCGTTATTTAAGTATCTTGCATGTAAAAAAGCTTAGGCGAATGTTAACTATAATGTAACAAGACATCCTAGCCCTTATTGATCAAATTAAAGTATCATCGGCAAGATATCCCATTTTAGACTTGCCTGACCCAATTGGACAGATTGTATGAAGCAATCAACAAAGCAAAAGCGAATCGTTCAAGTTCAACAAGGCATTGATCTATCTATATATTCATTTCAACAAATGCCTCAAGCCAAGAATATACAATTACAACATACCCAATGTGCAGAATTACGCGAAAAACTCGACAGCCGTAATCAAATGTTAGATGCTAGTGTCGACTGTATAAAATTATTAAGTCTAGACGGTCATGTTCTGCATATGAACCGCGCGGGATGTTTAGCTCTGGGCGTACCTCTAACTGAAACTGAGTTTGGTATGTCTTGGCATAAATTACTGCCTGAAGAAGTCCGTGACGCGTGTTTGAATGCTTTTGCCGAAGCCAAAGAAGGTAAAATATCTCGCTTTGTCGGCATGAGCCAAGTAGCAGATGAACCCTTGGCTTATTGGGATAATATGCTCAGCCCAGTATTCAACGAATCTGGCCAAGTCAAAGAAATCCTCTGTGTATCACGTGATATTACGATACAGCGACTTGCAGAAAATAAACTTCAACGCATCATTGAACAAGATGATTTAACAGGTTTATTAAACCGCCGTGCGTTTAGTCGAGTATTTAAAAGCCAATTAAAAGTGGCGCGAGAACATCAGCAACAACTGGGTTTGTTATTAATCGATCTAGATTATTTTAAGCATATTAACGACACCTTAGGTCATAGTGCAGGAGACCATTTACTGCATACCCTTGGGCAGCATTTTCAGCAATGTTTTGATACAAATATTGTAGTTTCACGTTTAGGTGGCGATGAATTTGCCATTTCTATTCCAAATTTAAAATCGCAACAACAATTACAGAATTTTGCCAGCATCGCCTGTCAGCAAATGGACATGCCCATTTTCTATAATGGGCAAAGTATCAATATTGGTATGAGTATTGGCTGTGCGATCTACCCACGCGATGCACAAAATACCTCCAATTTACTTAAATGTGCGGATATTGCACTAAATGATTTAAAAAGCAGTGGTCGTGGTGGTGTACGAATGTTCAACCATACTATGTTAAAAACCCTTGAAAATACTACTCGCCAATTAACGCTTGCACGCAGCTTGATTAAGTCCAATCAAATTATTCCGTTTTATCAGCCCAAAGTTCGTCTTTCTGACAGTCAAGTTATCGGCTTTGAAGCCTTGTTACGTTGGTATGATAAAGACCAACAATTACAATTACCTTCTCAAATTTTTGCTGCATTTCAAGATTATGAATTGGCTTCACGCATTAGTGAAACAATGCAAATTAAAATCTTTCAAGATATTCAAAAATGGATTGAACTTGGACTGCAACCGCTACCGATTTCAATAAATGCTGCACCTGTCGAATTTTTACGTGATGATTATGCGGAAAAACTACTGAATCGCTTAAAGCAGTTTGGTATATCACCAGATATTATTGAGGTCGAAATTACCGAGCAAAGCCTGTCAGAACGTGGCTCAAATTATGTGATTCGCGCTCTCCATTTATTAAAAGAGCATGGCATACACATTTCTTTAGATGATTTTGGTACAGGTCATTCATCATTAACACGTTTGAGTAATTACCCTGTCGACTGTATTAAGATAGACCGTAATTTTGTGGAACGCATGCATACCGACTGTTCAGCACTTGCCATTGTCAAAGCGATTACCCAAATTGGTGCGAGTGTTTCCCTGAATATATTAGTCGAAGGTATAGAGAAACCGGAACAGGTCGATACCTTAAAAGAATGTAATTGTCATACTGGACAAGGTTTTTACTTTTATCGCCCGCTCAGTTATGACCATGCGATGGAACTTTTGAGTCACTAAAACTTGTGGAGCATGACACGATGACACTGAAGTATTTAGTCAGTGCCTGTCTGGCAGGCCAACCCGTTCGTTATGATGCCAAATCGAATACACAACAAGCGATTTGCCAACTGATGCAGACTCACCAAGTCATTACGGCCTGCCCAGAAATGATGGGCGGCCTGAGCTGTCCACGTTTTCCTGCAGAAATTCAAAATGGTCAAGCCACTGATGTGCTCAATGGTACAGCTCAAGTTAAAGATGTTTTGGGGACAGACGTTAGTGCTGAATTTATTGCAGGTGCTCAACGAATGTTAGAATTGGCCCAATTACACAAAGTTGATGTTGTTGTCTTGAAAGATCGCAGCCCGTCTTGCGGCAGCCATTATATTTATGACGGCAGCTTTACCCGTACGAAAATTGAAGGCTATGGGGTAACCACAGCACTCCTCAAACAGCACGGTTTTCAGGTTCTGTCAGAACAAGACTTTCTGGCTATGATACAAGATCAACTCTAGATCCAAAATTGAGCGTATCTGTGTCCTTTAGCGTACCCAACGCACAATATAATCTTCAATATCGTCAGGGTTGACGTCTTCTTCACTGATGCAACGCCCTGCGGCAGACTTTCGTGCCTTCAAAATACTGTCACGATTTCCCGTCACTAGATGATGCCAACGTGGTAAATCTTTACCCTCAGAAATTCTACGATAAGCACAGCTCGGTGGTAGCCAATGAAATTGGTGAATCTGATGTGGCGTCAGCTGTATACAGTCTGGAACATGTGATTGACGATTTGGATAATTGGAGCAAGATGCCTTTTCACAATCTAAAAGTTTGCATGCCACTTTGGTGTAGGCAACCTCATGAGTATCTTCATCTTCAAGCTTAATTAAACAGCAAAGTCCGCAACCATCACAGAGTGACTCCCACTCCAAATGAGTGAGTTCAGTCAAAGCATGCTTTTTCCAAAAATGTGGGCGTAGAGTATCGGTCATCTTCTCGCTCGCAACGAAGGTGGCAGGCATATTAACTGAACCCGCACATAAATTCCTTGTTTAAGTTACCGAATATTGAACATTAAATAAACAAAAGAATACATAGCATGCTTTCTGTGACTCCTATACTGATGAGACAGAATAAAAAATCACATGGAGATAAAACTATGTTCCGCTGGGCTATTATTTTCGCTGTAATTGCATTGATTGCGAGTCTGCTAGGTTTTGGTGGTGTTGCAGGCTTATCCAAAGACTTTGCTGTTATTCTTTTGGTTATTGCAGTCATTCTCGCAATTGTTGGTTTCCTCTCTCGAGGAAAAGTTTAGGCGACTGAGTGACTGATTCAATGTCGTTTTAAACTACAAATTACTCCCCTCAGACTCATGAATCAGAAACCTATGTTTTTATCATCTTGAGTCTCAATCAAAAAAATAAGAGCCTATGGGCTCTTATTTTTTACATCAACGTCAAACGCATTACGCTGTAGGTTTTAGCTTTAAGGTTTTAAGTGACGAGGTCTAAAGCCGGTTGCAATTAAAGCAATCCCATAAGCAGCAATGCCAATCACACATAAGATGATCACTTCCGCGACACGCATCCACGCAGATACATCACCGTTGTACCATGTTAAGCCATACCACAGTGCAGCAATCATCACAGCATTGGCAATCGCAAACTGAATCACCAATTTTTTCCAATGCGCACCAAAACGGAAAATATTGCGCTTATGTAAATAAAAATACAGCATCCCTGCATTCACTAAAGCGGAACCCGATGATGCCAATGCCAAAGCCATATGCTCAGCATGCCAATCAATCAGTTTAAAGAACCCAATAAACACCACGTTAAGAATGGCATTGGCTGCGACCGCCATTAAACCTACACGTACTGGAGTTTTTGTATCTTGCTGCGCATAAAACCCTGGTGCAAACACTTTGATGAGCATGAATGAAATCACGCCAGCACTCATACATTGCAATGCTAATGCAGTCATTTGTGTATCTTCAAAGCTAAATTGACCACGTTCAAATAAGGCCTGAATAATAGGTGTCGAAAGCATGAACAGCGCAATACTGGCAGGCACACCCACCAAGATAATGACTTTAGCCGCCCAATCAATCATACGGCGGAATTTGTCCTGATCCTGTTCAGCATGGCGTGCAGACAATGACGGTAAAATCACGGTACCAATGGCCACCCCAATCAAACCTAAAGGCAGCTCGGTCATACGTTCAGCACTATACAGCCATGATACTGAACCATCTTGCATGAAAGACGCCCAAATGGTGTTCAACAGTAGGTTGATCTGCGTCACTGAGACACCAAACAGTGCTGGCAGCATCAACTTCATGATGCGATCAACACCTTCGTGTTTGAAGTCAACTTTCGGTGGAATCAGTAATTTTTTACGCCACAGCTCTGGAATCTGAATCGCCAATTGCAAGAATCCTGCCGCGACAACAGACCAACCCAAAGCCATAATTGGCTCAGCCATATAAGGGGTTAACCACAGCGCACCGGCAATCATCGCGACATTGAGTAACACTGGAGCGAACGCAGGTGTACTGAATGAGCCATAACTATTCAAAATACTGCTGGCAAATGCCGTTAGGGACATAAACAGTAAGTAAGGAATCGTTAGGCGGAACATATCGGTAGCTAACGCAAACTTGTCTGCATCACCATGGAAACCCGGTGCATAGATATAAATAATCGCGGGTGCCGCCACCATCGCGATGAACGTCAAACTAGTCATCACCAGACCTAAACAGCCAAAAACACGGCTAATCAGAATCTGGACTTCGGCATGGGTTCGACTGGTTTTATATTCAGTCAATACAGGAATAAAGGCTTGTGAAAATGCCCCTTCTGCGAATAAGCGCCTAAAAAAGTTAGGAATACGAAAGGCAACCACGAAGGTATCGAAGTCTTTACCTGCACCAAATACATTTAACAGGACAATATCCCGTACCAGTCCCAATACACGGGACAACATAGTCATTGCACTGACAATGACTGTCGAACGCCAAAGCGCCATCAGTATTTCTCACTTTTGAAAGTGCGCCTATTGTAATGAAACTCGTCAAGGAATTTCATTGGTTTATTAAACGCAGTGTGTATTGTTTATTTGTTTTTAAAATGATGCAGCTGCTGACGAAAAGCGTTCCACTCAAAAAATGGACCTGGATCAGTTTTACGTCCCGGTGCAATATCTGAATGCCCTGCAATATGTTGTTGAATTTTAGGATAAGCCTGTTGTAAACACGCCACGACCTCGGTCAGCACGGCATATTGTGCAGCTTCAAAAGGTAAATCATCACTTCCTTCGAGTTCAATGCCTATCGAATAATCATTACATTCTTTTTGTGCTAAATAGGTTGAGCGACCTGCATGCCAAGCTCGATCATTAAAATTGACAAACTGTAGAACTTCGCCTGTGCGCAGGATCAATAAATGTGTCGATACTTGCATCCCTTCAATGGTTTGAAAATAAGGATGTTTCGACCAATCCAACTGATTTTGGAAAAATTGTTCGATATAACCACCGCCGAACTGAGAAGGTGGCAAACTAATATTATGAATGACGACAAGCTGAATTTCGGTATCTTCAGGACGCTGGTTAAAATTCGGTGATGGAATTTGACGCGCACCTAGCAATTGCCCATCCTGCACCTGAAATGTTGTTGCTTGTGACATAAAAAATCCTGTGTCTAAGCCGGCCTGCAATGCTGCAGATCAAAACGCCGAGCCCTACTTGAAAGGTTTAATGCTAAAACTTTCACATTGAAATCTCAATTCAAGTCTGTGAAAGGAGTTAAAAATCGCTCATTTTTAAGGAACAATGCTAATATAACGCGCACATTTTCCTGGGTTAAAAAGATACGGAACTTCTTATGAGCATATCGCAATCTTTGCTTGAACAATCAATCCAAATCAATATTCAACACGCACTACAAGAAGATATTGGCGAAGGCGATCTTACAGCCCTGTTAACTCCAGAAGATGAACAAGCCACTGCAACGATTATCAGCCGTGAAGAGATGATCTTGGCGGGTCAGCCTTGGGTCAATGCACTCATTCAGGCTTATGATGCCACTGTCCAAGTCACTTGGTTGAAAAATGATGGTGACCGTGTGGCCGCAGGCGAAGCCTTTTTAAAACTCGCAGGTTCTGCGCGTAGCTTACTGACGGTTGAGCGTCCAGCCTTAAATTTTGTGCAAACCTTATCTGCGGTTGCGACCAAAACCGCTGCCTATGTCCAGCAGCTTGAAGGTTTGCATACTCGTCTACTCGATACCCGTAAAACCTTGCCAGGCCTACGTATTGCACAAAAATATGCGGTTGCTGTCGGAGGTGGTCAAAACCATCGCTTAGGTTTATTTGATGCGTTTTTAATTAAAGAAAATCACATCATGGCAGCAGGTGGCATCCAACAAGCGATTGCCAAAGCACACCAGATTGCACCGGGTAAACCTGTGGAAGTTGAAGTCGAAACTTGGGATGAACTCAACCAAGCATTGGATGCAGGTGCGGATATTGTGATGTTGGATAACTTTAGTCAGCAACAAATGATTGATGCCGTTAAACACGTCAATGGTCGCTGCAAACTTGAAGCGTCAGGCAATATCACTATTGCAAACTTACGTGAAGTGGCAACGACAGGGGTCGATTATATTTCGATGGGTGTGCTCACCAAAGATGTCACAGCGATTGATTTATCGATGCGCTTTAATGCCTAACGCTCTAGACTTACTCTAAACATAAATAAAGGGTGCTATTGCACCCTTTTTGATGCTTAACCTCTAGCATGACTTAATCATCATCTTGCTGTTGTTTTGCACCTCGTTGATCTTCATGTTCAGAGTCCTTTTCATGCGCCGCATCGTCTTCATGCTGCTCGCGCTCATCTTGATCATCGTCCTGATCTTTTGAGTTTTCACTTTGTTCAGATAAACGACCACCTTCACGCTCTTGATCCTGATTCCCAAAAAAATCACAACCACTGATCAACAATACGCTGAACAAAGAAAAATACATCATCCAATTTTTCATATTTAGTCCTTCAAAGCATCCTGATCCTATTAATTTGAGTCAAAGACACGCTACTGAATAGCCGATTCGTGTTGGATTTTCTATATTCAACGCATAAAAAAACGCATCCGAAGATGCGTTCTTTATTCAGTTTGAACTGAATCAAACAACTTACCAGCCTAAAGCTTCTTGTTGTTTTTTGATCAATTCTTGAATGCCTTTTTCAGCCAATTCAAGCATTTCATTACACTGTGTACGTGTAAATGGTTTGTCTTCTGCTGTACCTTGAAGTTCAATGAACTCACCAGCTTGTGTCATCACTACGTTCATGTCTGTTTGGCAGCTTGAATCTTCTTCATAGCAAAGATCAAGTAATGCTTCGTCTTGATACATCCCTACAGAAATCGCAGCAACTAAACCTTTTAATGGATCTTGTTTAATTTTTTTATTTTCAAGCAAGACATTCATTGCATCGACCAAGGCAACTGCTGCACCTGTAATTGATGCTGTACGTGTACCGCCATCTGCCTGAATCACATCACAGTCGATACTGATGGTATTTTCACCCAATTTTTTCAAATCCACCATCGCGCGTAAGCTACGACCAATCAGACGTTGAATTTCTTGAGTACGACCGCTTTGTTTACCACGCGCCGCTTCACGGTCAGTACGTGTATGTGTTGAACGAGGTAACATGCCATATTCAGCAGTCACCCAACCCTGACCTTTTCCTTTAAGGAAACGCGGTACTGAGTTGTCAACACTTGCAGTACAAAGAACTTTTGTATGACCAAATTCAACCAATACAGAACCTTCCGCATAACGTGTGTAGTTACGGGTAATTTTTACTTCACGTAATTGATCTAATGCTCGTTGGTCGATACGCATAATGAGTCCTTAATCTGACAAAATTGATTGCGGCACATTATAACAGAAGGTACAGCCAGATTCGGGATGCATTCGTGTGCATTTACAAAATCCATTCATCCAAGTTTTGATAGGCCCATCGTACGACATCAGGAAATTTGTTAGACTGAAGCCACGCAAAATTCAGGACGAATTGCATGTCGATACGGGAAGAACGTAAGCAACAAAGTCGTAAAGCTATCCTTGATGCAGCGCTTGCATTGAGTACCACAGGCCGTTCTTTTAGCAGTCTGAGCTTACGCGAAATTTCCCGTCATGTCGGCTTGGTTCCTGCTGCGTTTTATCGCCATTTTCAGGACATGGATGAGCTCGGTTTGGAACTAGTCGACCAAATGGCCCTGCACCTTCGGAATGTCCTCAATCAACTGAGTCAGCAATGCTTTCAAGCACCAGATGCACGCACACGACAAAGTCTGGATTATTTATTTCATGCCGTTGAGCAATTTCCTGAGGCATGGATGTTTCTTATTGCTGAACGTTGGGGTGGTTCAGCATTCTTAAGACAAGCCATTACTCGTGAGTTTAATTTTCTCAGTACCGATTTGGCCCATGCACTGGCTCAAGTTGAAGCGACTCAACATATTCAATCCGAACAAGACCTCAAAGTATTGGGACAAATTTTGTTTGAATTGGCCTTGAGTTGGGCAATGCAGTGGATTGACTTACATCGACATGTTGAACTTCCACAGCGTACTGAAGCGCTACAACAATTTCGCCGCCAAGCTCAGACCCAAGTTCAGCTCTTATTTCGTGGCATCTTACATTGGGATCGATCTTTGGCTCAAATCGCTGATCCACAAAATTTATCGCCCTAAACTCAAAATGTGCTGTCATAAAAAAGCCGCATCTTGTGCGGCTTTTTTATGACATCTGTTATTTCGCTTTGCGTTCTTTATCAACAAGGAATTTCACGATTTCAACGGTACGTGCATCTTCACCTTGTACGATGTATTTACCATTGACGGTAATCGCAGGCACGCCGCTCAATTGATATTGAGCCGCTAAGTTTTTCGCTTGAGCAATTTTTGAAGACACAGCAAATGATTTAAATGTGCTGTTAAATTTCGCTTCAGGAACACCATAACGGGTGTAGAACTTCGCAAATGCGCCTTGTTCTAAGATATTTTTTTGACCCACATGAATGTCATGGAACAATTGTAAATGTGCTTTTTGACGAACACCCAGTGCTTCTGATGCATAGTAAGCACGTGCGCCTTGTTCCCAAAGTGGGTTCATTGCTGCAGGTGTACGGACAAAACGCACATCTTTAGGCAATTGTTTTAACCACGTTTGCATATGTGGTTCTAATGTAAAGCAATGTGGGCAACCATACCAAAAGAACTCACGAACTTCGATTTTACCCGGACGTTCGACTTTAATCGGTTTTGGAATAACTGTGTAATCAGTCCCCGCGACAAATTGCGCTGCCATCGCACTGCCAGAAAAAGCCAAAATAGCTGTTGTAATCGTGCCTAAAAGGAATTTTTTCATTGAACTTATCGTCCTCAAAATCATTATGATTAGTTTATGGCAACACTATAAATCAAATCTGTCGATTTCGTTTTCATTCTGTGAACTTTTTTAAGGCTTTTATCGCTTTTTTTTCAGGACGCGCTACACTAACTCCCATAAACTTTTTTCTAAAATATAAAGACTTGATTGAGGTGCAACCGATGTCGCAATTGAATGTTGATCCACAAGAAATTGCCAAATTTGAAGCTTTCGCAGCCATATGGTGGGATCAGCATTCTGAGTTCCGCCCTTTGCACATGATTAATCCTCTGCGTTTGAACTGGATTGATGAGCATTCAAATGGCATCACTGGCAAGAAAGTATTAGATGTAGGCTGTGGCGGCGGTATTTTAGCTGAAAGCATGGCACGTCGTGGCGCGCAAGTATTGGGTATCGACATGGGCGAAGCGCCATTAAATGTTGCACGCCTACATGCCGAACAAGAAAATGTGCAAAATATTGAATATCGCCAAGTGCCTGTAGAGCAATTGGCAGAAGAACAAGCAGGTCAATATGACGTCGTTACCTGTATGGAAATGCTCGAACATGTACCTGATCCAGCATCAATTATTTTAGCGTGTCAAAAACTGGTAAAACCGGGTGGTCATGTATTCTTCTCGACCATTAACCGTAATCCTAAAGCCTATTTGTTTGCGATTATTGGTGCGGAATATGTTTTACGCATGTTGGCGAAAGGCACTCATGATTATTCAAAGTTTATTAAACCTTCAGAATTAGCTCATGATATTCGTCAAGCCGAGTTAAAACTCAAAGATATGACAGGTTTACATTATAACCCGATCACCAAACGCTATTGGCTCGCACCGAATGTGGATGTGAACTACATGGTTCATACGGTGAAAGAAGCCTAATGAAAGCTGTACTCTTTGATCTTGACGGTACACTGATTGATACCGCGGCTGATTTTATTCGTATTATTCAAGACATGTGCCGTGACAAAGGCATTGCGGTGGTCAGTGCAGAAGATATTCGTGTACAAGTATCTGAAGGCGCGCGTGCGATGGTCAAACTGGTCTATCCAGAGTTAGACGTTGAAGATCCTGTCTTTCTGGCACATCGTCAACGCTTTTTAGATCTGTATGGTGCTGATATTGCAGTTGATACCGATCTGTTTGAAGGCATGTATCCACTACTCGCAGAGTTAGAACAACATCAAATTCCGTGGGGCATTGTCACCAATAAACCACGTTCACTCAGTGAAGCGTTGCTCAAAGCGTTGAATTTAACTGAACGCTGCTCGGTATTGGTTTGCCCAGACGATGTCAGTAAAACCAAGCCAGACCCAGAGCCGATGTATTTAGCCGCCAAGCACATCCATCTTGATGCTCAAGACTGTATCTATATCGGTGATCATCCACGTGATATCGATGCTGGTCGTAATGCACAGATGTATACGATTCTAGCGGCTTATGGCTATTTACCTTTACAACACAAAGATGACTTAACAGCTTGGCATGCAGATTGTATAGTGAAGACTGTTGCTGAACTGCATGAAGTCATTCATGATTTGGTCATCAAACCGAAAACGCTCAACACAGCGACTTTATAACGATAGAACACAACACAATAAAACGAGGAGGTACGGATGAAATATTCAGAATATCAACCTCGCCCCGATCTGCTCAAAGATCGCATTATCCTGATTACAGGTGCGGGCGATGGTATTGGCCGTGCGGCTGCCCTCAGTTATGCCTTACATGGCGCAACCGTGGTCTTACATGGACGCACACTGAATAAACTAGAAGTGATTTACGATGAAATTGAAGGCTTGGGTGCCCCCCAACCGGCGATTTTACCGCTACAACTGTCTAGTGCCTCTCCTCGTGATTATGAGCTGTTGGTCGATACCTTAGAAAAGCAATTTGGTCGCCTAGACGGCATTTTGCATAATGCCGGGATTTTGGGTGAGCGGACTGAACTAGAACATTATCCTGTGGATGTTTGGGATGATGTTATGGCGGTGAACCTTCGTGCGCCCTTTGTACTGACTCAAGAGCTGATGCCACTACTACAAAAATCTGAGCATGCCTCTGTGGTCTTTGCCAGTTCGGGTGTGGGACGTGAAGCCCGTGAACGTTGGGGCGCGTACTCGGTCTCAAAAATTGCCATTGAAGCCGTGAGTACATTGTTCGCCAAAGAAAATGAGCATCCCAATATTCGTTTTAACTGTATTAACCCCGGTGCGACACGTACTGCCATGCGTGCAAAAGCTTATCCAGACGAAGATCCAAAAACTTTGCCTACGCCTGAAAGCATCATGCCTGCGTATTTATATTTGATGGGTGATGACAGCTTGCATTTAACCGGTGCCAGCATTGATGCTCAAGATGAATAGGCCGCAAAGCCGATTAAAAAAAGGAAGCGCAAGCTTCCTTTTTTTATGTATTGAATGCTTACAAGACATCATTAACCGAATGATTTTGCAGTGACCACGCGAAAGTCGACTTGAGTTTTTAGTAAATTTGCCGATACTTGAGGCATTCTTTAAAAACATTGGATTGATACATGTCTGACTTTAGCAATATTACAGTGACTCCAACTGAGGATGGCATGGTTAACCTACTGGTCGATGGTCAACCGATTTCAGCAAAATATGGCATGAAATTCGACCCGAGTATCGTGGACGATTTAAAAGGCTTAGAGGTTGGTCAAAATGCAAAATTATTTGAACAATTTATTTTTTCGCATACTGACTTAAACTTTGAGCATGCCTATTTCTATATCACTTGCATTCAAAAGCAAGAAGCAGGCTTTCAAGTGATCACTAACTTTGTTTATCGCATCATTGCGCAAGATCAAGCACCGTTTGAGCATGTGATTACCAAACAAGGTGCAGCAATGACACCTGAAGATATTAATGAATTTATTCAAGCTCATATTCAAAAATCATTAACGGATTATACTGACCTGAAATACGCATACTAATTACGTTCCAAGTGACACATTTAGAACTAAAAAGGGCCATTTGATGCCACTGCTGTCCCATAGTTTGACTTAAATAAAAAACCTGAGTCCAAAATAGTTAAAATGTAAGTGCTAACAAAGACTTCAACTATAAAGGATTCAGGTTTTGTCACATCAGAATACCGTATTTCAT